>NZ_JBHYZV010000088.1:0-28056 GCF_042753905.1 Streptomyces sp. NPDC059248
GTTCGTGGGCGACGAGGTCCTCGGGCTGGACCCAGGTGATTCTCAGGGCGCCGGGGTCGCCCGCGCGGGGCGGCGGGTGCTCCGTACCGACCTGCTGGGGGAGCGCCGTCGCCTCCCGCCGTCCGGCCCGGGGCGTACCGCCGCTCACCGGCTCTCCTCCGTCAGCCGGGCGAACGCCGCCTCGTGGGCGCGGCGGCGGGCGGTGTCGCGGGCGAAGACCTCCCGGGCGACCGAGGCGAGTTCACGGGCCGGGGCGTCCAGATCGAGCCGGCTGGCCTCGGCGACGGTCTTCGCCCAGTCGAGCGGTACGGCCGCCGTGCCGTGCAGGGCCCCCGCGATCGCGCCCGCCATGGTGGCGATCGAGTCGCAGTCCCGGCCGTAGTTGACCGACCCCAGGACCGAGCGCCGGTAGTCGCCGCCGCCGATCAGCAGCATGCCGAGGGCGATCGGCAGCTCCTCGATCGCGTGCAGCCGGGAGGGGCGGCGCGCCCCGAGACCGGGCGCGCGGTAGTCGGGGCCGACGGTGTCGAAGGGCGCGACCGCCGTCCGCAGCGGGGTGAGCGCCGGTTCGAAGTCCGTATGGCGTACGGCGACTTCCGCGACCGCCTCGATCGCGGCCCGGGTCCCGTCCTTCGCCAGCGACAGCGCCGCGTCGACGACCGACGCCGGGGTGGCGTCCGGCGCGCAGGCCGCGGCGACCGCCGCCGCGAACACCCCGGCGGCCTCCCGCCCGTAGGACGACTGATGGGCGCCCGCGATGTCGAGGGCCTCCTGGTACGCGGCCGGCGGGTCGGCCGCGTTCACCAGCCCGACCGGGGCCATGTACATGGCCGCGCCACAGTTGACGATATTGCCGTTGCCCGCCTCGCGGGGGTCGATGTGCCCGTAGTGGAGGCGGGCCACCAGCCACTTCTCCGCGAGGAAGATCCGCTGGAGCGGCAGCGCCTCCGCCTCCAGTTCGGGGATCCAGCGGGGCGTGCCGATCAGATCGGGCACCAGGTGCCCGGCCACGGCATAGGCGTCGAGATGGTCGCGCACGGTGGCGTACACCCTGATCAGCGCATGGGTCATCAGGGTGTCGTCGGTGACGTGTCCGTCGCCCTTGTGGTACGGCGCGATGGGTCGCGCGGTGGACCACTCGGCACCGTGCCACGGGCCGACGATGCCCTGGACCCGGCCGCCGTGCCGTTCGGCGATCTGCTCGGGGGTATAGCCCTCGACGGGCCCGCCGAGCGCGTCACCGACCGCCGCGCCCGTCAGCGCGCCCGCGATCCGGTCGTCGAGTCCGGGTGATGTGTGTGGTGTTGGCGTCATGCCGGAATTGTCCACCCGGGGCGGCCGGTTCCGGGGGTGTCAGCCGCTCGGCGAGTTCCACCAGATCCGTGCCCGCGAGCCGGGGGAGGGCGCAGCCCGCGAGCGTTCTGCATGCCTCGCGCCAGGACTCGGGTACGGCCGCGCCGCCGCCGAGCGCGCCGGTCAGGGCCCCGGCGAGGGCGGGCGCGGAGTCCGCGACCCGGGAGAGGCACGCCGCCGTCGGCACGGCCTCGGCGACCCGTCCGCGCGACGCCGTCGCCACCGCCAGCGCCACCGGGACGGTCTCCGCCGCGGCGATGCCGTAGCTGTAGACGTGGTCCACGATCTGATGCTCCAGCAGGGGTACGAGCGCGAACGCGGCGGACTCCCCCTCCAGGGACTTGGCCAGCCGTACGGCGTGCCGGGCGTTGCGGCCGATCTCGGTCGACCCCGGCAGCTGGGCGACGGCGGCGGCGACGGCGTCGTCCACGTCCGCGCCGCCGAGCGCCGCCGCGACCGCCGCGGCCATCGCCCGTGCGCCGTACACTCCGTCACCGTCCTGGGTGTACCGGGCGTCGAACTCGGCGAGGGCGGCGGCGGCTTCCGGGTCGCCCGGGTGGACGATCGCGAGCACCGCGGCCCGTACACAGGCGGCGTCGTCGAAGTAGTGCGGATTGTCGTGGCCGGTCGCCGGGGGCCGCAGCCCGGTCGCCAGATTTCCCAGACCGGCCCGTACGGAGATCCGGGCCCGCAGCGGCAGGACCGCCGACTCGACCTCGGGCGCGCGGGCCGCCGCGGCGGCGACCTCGGCGGCGAGGGAGTTCCACGCCAGATCGACGGCCGCGCGGGGCCGGAGGTCCGGTGGCAGGTCCGCGAAGAGTTCGCCCGCCGCCGTGAGCACGGTCTCGGCGGCGAAGGCGGCCCACTCGGCGTCGTCGGACGGGCCGAGACGGAGCGGCTCCGGAGGCTGGTTGAGCGCGATCGGCACGGGCAGGGTCGTGGTGGCGTTCTGCTCGGCGAAGGTGTCCAGCTCACGGGTGAGCCGCCGGGTCCATTCGGGCATCCGCGCCGCCCGGTGCCGCGCGGCGGGCCACCCGGCGGCGTCCCCCGCGGCGAGCCCGAGCAGCAGCCCCTCCACGGCCCGCTCGGCCGGACCACGCGCGGCGCCCGGTCCGGACGCGGCCGTGGAAGGGGTCCGGGACCGGTGGACCGTTCCTGCGGAGGGCTGCGTTCCGGGCGTTCCAGGCGTTCCGGGCGTGGGCGCGTCGTCGTGGCCGTCCCCGGCTCCGGCTCCGGCCCCGTCTGCGGGCCGTCCCTGCCGCCGGGTCTCCTCCTCCGGGCGCGGCGTACCGGTCGTCGTCATGACGCCGCCTGCGGATCGTGACCCGGACGTGTTCCGGAGAGCGTGCCGCCGGGACGCCCCTCCGGCGGCTCCGCCGTCTCCGGGAGGTCGTCCGGGACCAGCAGATCCGCGATGTCGAGGATGTGCTGACCCGCCATCGACGGCAGACAGCTGCCCCGCACCGGGCCGATCGCCGCGCCCCACTCCTGGGGGATCGCCCCCGCGCCCTGCACCGCGCCCGCCAGCGCGCCCGCGACCGCCGCCGTCGTATCGGCGTCCCGCCCCATGTTGACCGCCGTGAGCACCGACGCCCGGAAGTCGCCGCGGGCCGCCGCGAACGCGCCGAACGCGAGACCCACCGCCTCCGGCGCGAGGTCCGTCCACGGATAGCCCCCGATCACCACCGACGACCGGACCGCGCGCTCCATCGTCAGGGTGTCGGGGTAGGAGCGCTGCGCGGTGACGACGCCCCGGCGCAGCGAGCGGGCCGTCCACGAGTCCATCGGGATCACCGACAGGGCCGCGCCGATGACCCCGGCGGGACCGGCGCCCGTCATCGCCGCCGCGACCCCCGCGGCGACCGCCCGGCCGCCGTAGATGCCCTCGCCGTCGTGGCTGACGGAGCCGTCGATGGTCACCAGCCGGGCCGCCTCCAGCGGACGGCCCGCCGCGAAGACCCCGAACGGCGCGGCCCGCATGGCGAGTCCGTCGCTCCACGCGTGCCGGTGCTGGGCCGAGATCGGCGCGGCCAGACCGCGCCGGAGGTTCTCCAGCGTGCCCCGCTCACTGAACCCGGCGCCGCGGAAGGGGCCCTCGTCGAGATCGGCGATCCAGTGGTGCCACGCCTGCTCGACATGGGCCACGGTCAGGGCCGAGCCGTGCCGGGCGAGCAGCAGACCGGAGAAGATCGCGTACTCCGTGTCGTCGGTACCCGCGGGGTCGAGGGACACGAAGCCCTCGATCCGCCCCCAGCGGCGGCGGATCTCGGAGGGCCGCATGTTCTCCGCGGGCGCGCCCAGGGCGTCGCCCACCGCGAGACCCAGCAGCGCGCCGCACGCCCGGTCGCGCAGGGTCGGGGCCGGGGCCCGGACCGGATCCGCCGAGGACAGCGGCGCACCGTCGAACGGATCGGCGGGATTGCATGCAACCAACTCCATGGAGCGGGCCCCTTTCACGCGCGCGAGCCTGTTGTCTGCATCTGTGCCATACGCGAACCGTCAGCAGACCGAGAAACGCCGATAAGTGATGAGAAACGCCGCCGTCATATGGAATGTCACCCACTGGAACCCAGGTAAGTATGGGCTGCCTTGCTGGCGAGCCCCTTACATCGCGCGTATTTTCGAGGTGTTCGAGGAGGCGGAGCGGAAGGTTCCGTCGGTGGTCGGCGGTGAGGGCTGCCCGGCCACACCCCGGGCGTCCGGCCGGGAGGCCGGCGCACCGGGAGCCCGCGAGGGCGCGGCAAGACAAGGGGAGAACAGTGGCCGTCATCGAATCCGTCGCGAGCCTGCACGAGGCGCACCGCGACAACCACACGCACCGGGACGTCAACGGCGGCTGGCTGCGGCCGGCCGTCTTCGGTGCGATGGACGGCCTGGTCTCCAATCTGGCGCTGATGACCGGCGTCGCGGGCGGGGCGGTCTCGCAGCAGACCATCGTCGTCACCGGGCTCGCCGGACTCGCGGCGGGCGCGTTCTCGATGGCCGCGGGCGAGTACACCTCGGTGGCCTCCCAGCGGGAACTGGTCCAGGCGGAACTGGCCGTCGAGCGGCGCGAGTTGCGCAGGCACCCGATCGACGAGATGGAGGAACTGGCGGCGCTGTACGTGTCCCGGGGCGTCGAGCCGGGACTGGCGCGGGAGGTCGCGACGCAGCTCTCCCGCGACCCCGAGCAGGCGCTGGAGATCCATGCCCGCGAGGAGCTGGGGATCGACCCGGACGACCTGCCGTCGCCGGTGGTCGCCGCCGTCTCCTCGTTCGGCGCCTTCGCCCTCGGCGCGCTGCTCCCGCTGCTGCCGTATCTGCTGGGCGCGAGCGCCCTGTGGCCCGCCGTGCTCCTCGCGCTGATCGGCCTCTTCGGCGCCGGTGCGCTCGTGGCGCGTGTCACCGCCCGTAGCTGGTGGTTCAGCGGTCTGCGACAGCTCGCCCTGGGCGGGGTGGCGGCGGCGGTGACGTACGGCCTGGGCCATCTGCTGGGCGCGGCGCTCTGACGCTGCCGGGCCTGGCCGGCGGCGTCCGAGGTTTGCCCCGGGGTGCCCGCGCCGCGGGTGCCGCGCACTCCTGGGTGCCGGTGCCGGTGCCGGTGCCGGTGCCGTGTGCCGGAGTCGGTCTGCAGACCGTGGTGGGCTGGTCGCGCAGTTCCTCGCGCCCCTGGAAGACCTTCCCGGTCCCGGCATCGTTCCGTTCACGTGGTGGACATCCGGCTGTGACGTGACCCCGCCCCCGGTCACCCCACCGGGCCACAGCCGGGCCGGGGCGTGACCCCCGGGTCGCGGGGGAGGGGGGCGTGCGCGCGGGGCCGTGCGCCGGGGCGGATACACTCGCGGCGGACTTTCCGCTCCGGGGCCGCTTCCCGGGGCTTCCGCCGCCTTCCCCTGGCGTACGGAGCCGGTGTCGCGCATGGTGGGGACAGCGCCGCCCCCACCCGGCCCCGGAGGGAACCGCCGGTTTCGGAGCCCGTACCAGGGGTATGAGCCGTAGGCGCCGCGGGCAATGAAGCCCGCTCCGCCCCCGGTCCTGCGGCAGCCGAGCCCCCGGCACAGAGTCTCGGCACAGAACCCGGCATGGATCCCCACGACCGTGTCCGTACCCCACGCTTGTCCGCATGCTGGAATGTGGAATCCACTTTTCGGGAATCGTTCCATCATGTAACCTGCACGAAATTTCGCAGAGGGCCAACGTCGTCCCTCGGCACAGCACATGCCACGACGACGACGGGAGAGCCGATGCGTTCCGACGCCTGGTCGCCCATGGACGGTCGCCCCGCTCCTCAGGGGATGTACGACCCCCGGAACGAACACGACGCCTGTGGTGTCGGTTTCGTGGCCACCCTCACCGGGGTGGCCAGCCATGAGCTGGTGGAGCAGGCGCTGACGGTGCTGCGCAACCTGGAGCACCGCGGAGCGACCGGTTCGGAGCCCGACTCGGGGGACGGGGCCGGGATCCTGGTCCAGGTGCCCGACGCGTTCCTGCGCGAGGTCGCCGGGTGCGAGCTGCCCGAGGCGGGCGCCTACGCCGTCGGTACGGCCTTCCTGCCGCTGACGGACCCGGACGCCGACGCGGCCGGGACCGCGGCCGGGACCGGAAACACCGACGCGATCACCGCCGGTGACGACGCGACCACCGCCGCCGTCTCGCGGATCGAGACGATCGCCCGCGAGGAGGGCCTCACCGTCCTCGGCTGGCGCGAGGTCCCCGTCACCCCCGGTCTCCTCGGCAACGGCGCCCGCGCCACCATGCCCGCCTTCCGGCAGATCTTCGTCGCCGACGGGCACAGCACGGGCCTGGCCCTCGACCGCAAGGCATTCGCCCTGCGCAAGCGCGCCGAGCGCGAGGCCGGGGTGTACTTCCCGTCGCTCTCCGCCCGCACCATCGTCTACAAGGGCATGCTCACCACCGGGCAGCTGGAGCCGTTCTTCCCGGACCTGTCCGACCGGCGGTTCGCCACCGCGATCGCCCTCGTGCACTCCCGGTTCTCCACCAACACCTTCCCGAGCTGGCCGCTGGCCCACCCGTACCGCTTCGTCGCCCACAACGGTGAGATCAACACCGTCAAGGGCAACCGCAACTGGATGAAGGCCCGGGAGTCCCAGCTGGCCACCGGTGTCTTCGGCGAGCGCGAGCTGGACCGGATCTTCCCGGTCTGCACCCCCGACGCCTCCGACTCCGCCTCCTTCGACGAGGTGCTGGAGCTGCTTCACCTCGGCGGCCGGTCCCTGCCGCACTCGGTGCTGATGATGGTCCCCGAGGCGTGGGAGAACCACGAGTCCATGGACCCGGCCCGGCGCGCCTTCTACCAGTACCACTCCACGATGATGGAGCCCTGGGACGGCCCCGCCTGTGTCACCTTCACCGACGGCACCCAGGTCGGCGCGGTCCTCGACCGCAACGGTCTGCGCCCCGGCCGCTACTGGGTCACCGACGAAGGACTCGTCGTCCTCTCCTCCGAGGTCGGCGTCCTCGACATCGACCCCGCGAAGGTCGTCCGCAAGGGCCGCCTCCAGCCCGGCCGGATGTTCCTCGTCGACACCGCCGAGCACCGGATCATCGAGGACGACGAGATCAAGTCGGCCCTCGCCGCCGAGCAGCCGTACGCCGACTGGCTGGAGACGGGCACCATCGAGCTGGGCGATCTGCCCGAGCGCGAGCACATCGTCCACACCCACGCCTCCGTCACCCGCCGCCAGCAGACCTTCGGCTACACCGAGGAGGAGCTGCGGATCCTGCTCGCGCCCATGGCCCGGACGGGTATGGAGCCGATCGGCTCCATGGGCACGGACTCCCCGATCGCCGCGATCTCCGCCCGGCCCCGGCTGCTCTTCGACTACTTCACCCAGCTTTTCGCCCAGGTGACGAACCCGCCGCTGGACGCCATCCGCGAGGAGCTGGTGACGTCCCTGCACTCGTCGCTGGGCCCCGGCGGCAATCTGCTCGACCCGACGGCCGCCTCGTGCCGCAGCGTCACCCTGCCGTTCCCGGTGATCGACAACGACGAGCTGGCCAAGCTGGTCCACATCAACGCCGACGGCGACATGCCCGGGATGAAGGCCGTCACCCTCTCCGGTCTCTACCGGGTCGGCGGCGGCGGTGACGCCCTGGCCGCCCGGCTGGAGGCGGTCTGCGCCGAGGCCGACACCGCCATCGCGGACGGTGCCCGGCTGATCGTCCTCTCCGACCGGCACTCCGACGCCGAGCACGCTCCGATCCCGTCGCTGCTGCTCACCTCGGCCGTCCACCACCACCTCATCCGCACCAAGCAGCGCACCAAGGTGGGGCTGCTGGTCGAGGCCGGCGATGTGCGCGAGGTCCACCACATCGCGCTCCTCATCGGCTACGGGGCCGCCGCGGTCAACCCGTATCTGGCGATGGAGTCCGTCGAGGACCTGGTCCGCGCGGACACCTTCATCAGCGGGATCGAGTCCGAGCAGGCCATCCGCAACCTGATCTACGCCCTGGGCAAGGGCGTGCTGAAGGTCATGTCCAAGATGGGCATCTCGACCGTCGCCTCCTACCGGGGCGCCCAGGTCTTCGAGGCCATCGGCCTGGACGAGGGATTCGTCGCCGCGTACTTCGACGGCACCGCCTCCAAGATCGGCGGCGCCGGGCTCTCGGTGATCGCCGACGAGGTCGCCGCCCGGCACGCCAAGGCGTACCCGGTGTCCGGGCTCGCCCCGGCGCACCGCGCGCTCGACATCGGCGGCGAGTACCAGTGGCGCCGCGAGGGCGAGCCGCACCTCTTCGACCCGGACACCGTCTTCCGGCTCCAGCACGCCACCCGCAGCCGCCGGTACGACATCTTCAAGCAGTACACGGACCGGGTGAACGAGCAGTCCGAGCGGCTGATGACGCTCCGCGGCCTGTTCCGCTTCGCCGAGGGCCGCGAGCCCGTCCCGCTGGACGAGGTCGAGCCGGTCTCCGAGATCGTCAAGCGCTTCTCCACCGGCGCGATGTCGTACGGCTCCATCTCCCGCGAGGCCCACGAGACCCTCGCGATCGCCATGAACCTCCTCGGTGGCAAGTCGAACACCGGTGAGGGCGGCGAGGACCCGGACCGGCTCTACGACCCCGCCCGGCGCTCCGCCATCAAGCAGGTCGCCTCCGGCCGCTTCGGCGTCACCAGCGAATACCTGGTCAACGCCGACGACATCCAGATCAAGATGGCCCAGGGCGCCAAGCCCGGCGAGGGCGGCCAGCTGCCCGGCCACAAGGTCTACCCGTGGGTCGCGAAGACCCGGCACTCCACCCCCGGTGTCGGTCTGATCTCCCCGCCGCCGCACCACGACATCTACTCCATCGAGGATCTGGCCCAGCTGATCCACGATCTGAAGAACGCCAACCCCAAGGCCCGGATCCACGTCAAGCTGGTCTCCGAGGTCGGGGTCGGCACCGTCGCGGCCGGTGTCTCCAAGGCCCACGCCGATGTCGTCCTGATCTCGGGACACGACGGCGGTACCGGCGCCTCCCCGCTGACCAGCCTCAAGCACGCGGGCGGCCCGTGGGAGCTGGGTCTCGCCGAGACCCAGCAGACGCTGCTGCTCAACGGGTTGCGCGACCGGATCGTCGTCCAGACCGACGGCCAGCTCAAGACCGGCCGCGATGTGGTCGTCGCCGCCCTGCTGGGCGCCGAGGAGTTCGGCTTCGCCACCGCGCCGCTGGTCGTCTCCGGCTGCGTCATGATGCGCGTCTGCCACCTCGACACCTGCCCGGTCGGCATCGCCACCCAGAACCCGGTGCTGCGCGAGCGCTTCTCCGGTAAGGCCGAGTACGTCGTCAATTACTTCGAGTTCATCGCCGAAGAGGTCCGCGAACTCCTCGCCGAGCTGGGCTTCCGTACGCTCCGGGAAGCCGTCGGCCACGCCGAACTGCTCGACACCGACCGCGCCGTCACCCACTTCAAGGCCGAGGGCCTCGACCTGGCACCGCTGTTCCATGTGCCGGAGCTGCCCGCGGGCGCGGTCCGCCACGCCTTGATCGAGCAGGACCACGGGCTGACCAAGGCGCTCGACAACGAGCTGATCAAGCTGGCCGCCGACGCGCTGGGTGCCGCGTCCGCCGAGGCCGCGCAGCCGGTCAGGGCCCAGGTCCCGATCCGTAACATCAACCGGACCGTCGGCACCATGCTCGGACACGAGGTCACCCGCCGTTTCGGCGGCGCCGGGCTCCCCGACGACACCATCGACATCACCTTCACCGGCTCGGCGGGCCAGTCGTTCGGCGCGTTCGTGCCGCGCGGTATCACCCTCCGGCTGGAGGGCGACGCCAACGACTACGTGGGCAAGGGCCTGTCGGGCGGCCGGGTCGTGGTCCGCCCCGACCGGGCCGCCGACCATCTCGCCGAGTACTCCACCATCGCGGGCAACACCATCGCGTACGGGGCCACCGGCGGCGAGATCTTCCTGCGCGGCCGTACCGGTGAGCGGTTCTGCGTCCGCAACTCCGGCGCGACCGTCGTCTCCGAGGGCGTCGGCGACCACGGCTGCGAGTACATGACCGGCGGCCACGCGGTCGTCCTCGGCGAGACCGGGCGCAACTTCGCGGCCGGCATGTCCGGCGGAGTCGCGTACGTCGTCGATCTCGACCGCGACAACGTCAACGCGGGCAATCTGGCGGCCGTCGAGCCGCTGACCGACTCCGACCGGGAGTGGCTGCACGACGTCGTGCGCCGCCACCAGGAGGAGACGGGTTCCACCGTCGCCGGGAAGCTGCTCGCCGACTGGGAGACGAACGCCGCCCGCTTCAGCAAGATCATCCCGACCACGTACAAGGCAGTGCTCGCCGCCAAGGACGCCGCTGAGCTGGCCGGCCTCTCCGAGCAGGAGACCACCGAGAAGATGATGGAGGCGGCGATCAATGGCTGACCCCAAGGGCTTCCTGACCACCGGCCGCGAGGTCGCCAAGACCCGTCCGGTCGGCGAGCGCCTCAAGGACTGGAACGAGGTCTACGTCCCCGGATCCCTGCTGCCGATCATCAGCAAGCAGGCCGGCCGGTGCATGGACTGCGGCATCCCGTTCTGCCACAACGGCTGTCCGCTCGGGAACCTGATCCCCGAGTGGAACGACTACGCCTACCGGGAGGACTGGGCCGCCGCCTCCGAG
This sequence comes from Streptomyces sp. NPDC059248, assembly GCF_042753905.1. Lineage (NCBI taxonomy): Bacteria > Bacillati > Actinomycetota > Actinomycetes > Kitasatosporales > Streptomycetaceae > Streptomyces > Streptomyces sp. NPDC059248. Next base: position 10,447 of record NZ_JBHYZV010000088.1, read on the forward strand.
CGGCTGCACGCCACCAACAACTTCCCCGAGTTCACCGGGCGGCTCTGCCCCGCGCCCTGCGAGGCGGCCTGTGTGCTGGGCATCAACCAGCCCGCGGTCACCATCAAGAACGTCGAGGTCTCCATCATCGACAAGGCGTGGGACTCCGGGGACGTCACCCCGCGGCCCCCGGACCGGCTCTCCGGCAAGACCGTCGCCGTCATCGGCTCGGGCCCGGCCGGACTCGCCGCCGCCCAGCAGCTCACCCGGGCCGGACACACCGTCGCGGTCTACGAGCGGGCGGACCGGATCGGCGGACTGCTGCGGTACGGCATCCCCGAGTTCAAGATGGAGAAGGTGCACATCAACCGGCGTATCGAGCAGATGCGCGCGGAGGGCACCAAGTTCCGGACCGAGGTGGAGATCGGCCGGGACATCGACGCCGCCCAGCTGCGCCGCCGCTACGACGCGGTGGTCGTCGCCGCCGGGGCCACCGTCTCCCGCGATCTGCCCGTCCCCGGCCGTGAGCTGAAGGGCGTGTACTTCGCGATGGAGTACCTGCCGCTCGCCAACAAGGTGCAGGAGGGTGACTTCGTCGCGCCCCCGATCACCGCCGAGGGCAAGCACGTCGTCGTCATCGGCGGCGGCGACACCGGCGCGGACTGCGTCGGCACCGCCCACCGGCAGGGCGCGGCCTCCGTGACCCAGCTGGAGATCATGCCCCGGCCGGGCGACGAGCGGGCCGCCGGGCAGCCGTGGCCGACGTTCCCGATGCTCTACAAGGTCACCTCGGCCCACGAGGAGGGCGGCGAGCGGGTCTACTCCGTCTCCACCACCAGCTTCGAGGGCGACGACGACGGTCATGTCTCGGCGCTGAACCTGGTCGAGGTCGAGTTCGTCGACGGCAAGCTCACCCCCAAGCCCGGTACCGAGCGCCGGATCCCGGCCCAGCTGGTGACCCTGGCCATGGGCTTCACCGGCATCGACCAGTCCAACGGGCTCGTCGAGCAGTTCGGCTTGGAGCTGGACGGCCGCGGCAACGTCGTCCGCGACGCGGACTTCGCCACCAATGTCGACGGGGTCTTCGTCGCCGGTGACGCGGGCCGCGGCCAGTCGCTGATCGTCTGGGCGATCGCCGAGGGCCGCTCGGCGGCGCGCGGAGTCGACCGCTATCTGACGGGGGCGAGCGATCTGCCCGCCCCGATCCGCCCGACGGACCGCGCGCTCACCGTCTGACGCGCGCGGACCGAAGACGTCCCGTACAACGGCGTACGGAACTGAACGCGGCGCCCTCCCCGTCCCCGACCGGACCCGGGTGGGCGCCGCGGCGTTTCCACGGCGAGATCCACAAGCGACGGCCCGGGGCCGCCGCTCCGGGCCCGTACAGCCGTCGGCGCCGCGTCCCTCGGCACAGTGATACGCCGATTCGGGGCCCGTTGTCGTACACCTGCCGTAATCTCGGCATACGAGTCGACGCGCCGGATCACGCCCGGGGGACCGCGGTGCGACCGGCCGCCCGCGCAGTGCCGTCTGCCGGTCGAGGAACGGAGCCGTACGCATGGCCGTTTGGCGCACCGCCGGGGGACCGGCGATCAGTCTCAGCAAGATCGAGGAGCGGGCCCCGGCCCTGGTGAGCCTCTACAAGTCGGCGGGGGTGTCCCTGCGCAAACACGGTATGGAGGGACAGCGCGCCGCCGTCTATCTCGTCATCGACTACTCCGGCTCGATGCGGGACTACTACAAGGACGGCAGCGTGCAGGCGCTGGCCGACCGGGTGCTGGGGCTCTCCTCCCACCTCGACGACGACGGCCGGGTGCCGACGGTCTTCTTCTCCACCGATGTCGACGCCGTCACGGAGATCCGTCTCGACGACCACCACGGCCGGGTGGAGCGGATCGCCGCCGGGCTCGGCCATATGGGGAAGACCAGCTATCACCTGGCGATGGACGCCGTCATCGACCACTATCTCGACAGCGGCGCGACCGATCCGGCGCTGGTGGTCTTCCAGACCGACGGCGGGCCGATCAACAAGCTCGCCGCCGAGCGGTATCTGTGCAAGGCGTCGAAGCTGCCGCTGTTCTGGCAGTTCATAGGCTTCGGGGATACCCACAGCCGGCAGTTCGACTTTCTGCGCAAGCTGGACGAGCTGCCCGTGCCCGCCAAGCGGATGGTGGACAACGCCGGTTTCTTCCACGCCGGGCTCGACCCGCGGCGGGTGTCCGACGCCGAGTTGTACGACCGGCTGGTGGCCGAGTTCCCCCGCTGGGTCGCGGCGGCCCGGGAGCGGGGCGTCATCGGCTGACGGGACGCGCCGCCCCCTTGGGCGTCCCGTCGTTCCGGAGTCCCGGAGTCCCGTCGTCCCGGAGCCCCGGAGCCCCGCCGTCTCACCACGTCCCGGACTCCGTCAGTACCTCCGTCCGGCAGTGGTCCGGGCCGCCCCAGGCGTCGCGCAGGGGCCGGGCCCCGCGCAGCCACAGGGAGAGGTCGTACTCCTCGGTGTAGCCGATCGCGCCGTGCGCCTGGAGCGCCGTACGGGCCGCCGCCCATCCCGCTTCGCCCGCCGCCGCCTTCGCCGCCGCCAGATCGCGGACGTCCCGGGTCACGGCCGCCCCGAAGACCAGGGGCCGGGCGAACTCCAGACCGATGAGGGTGTCCGCCAGCCGGTGCTTCACGGCCTGGAAGCTCCCCACCGGGACCCCGAACTGCTCCCGCCCGAGGACATGGGCGACGGTACGGTCCAGCAGCGCCCGGCCCGCGCCCAGGCAGCGTGCCGCCGTCAGCAGCCGGGCCAGCCGGCCGGCCCGTACCGCGGCCGCCGTCGCCGCCGGTCCCCGGGCCAGCACCTCGCCCCCCGGCAGTGGTACCGCGAGCCGCCGTACCGGGTCGGCGGAGACCCGGACCCGCCCGTGACCCGGCGCGATCCGGACCTCGCCCCGCTCGGCGTCCGCCACCACGATCACCTCGGCCGCCTCCGCGTCCAGTGCGTAAGGACCGCCGCCCGGCGCCACCAGGGTCGCCGGGGCCCCGGCCACCAGGGCGGGCAGCAGCGCCCCCACCTCCGCCCCCGCGCCGCCCAGCTCGGCGAGGAGCGCCGCCGCCGCGACCGTCTCCACCACCGGCCCGGGCACCGCGTGCCGCCCCAGCTCCACCAGCGCCACGACCAGCTCCACCGGGCGAAGACCCATACCGTCGTACGTCTCCGGTACCGCCAGCGCCACCAACCCCGCCCGCGCCGCCCCGGCCAGTACCGCGAGCCCCGGCGCCCGGTCGCCGGCCGCCCACGCGCGGGCCGCCGACGGGGTGTCGGCCGCCGTCAGCAGCGCGTCCAGCGACCGCCCGAAGGCCCGCTGCTCCTCGTCGAGGGCGAAACGCATCAGCGGCGTCCCTTCGGCAGACCGAGCAGCCGCTCGGCGACGATGTCCCGCTGGATCTCGTTCGTCCCGGCGTAGACGGGCCCGGCGAGCGCGAACAGATGGCCCTCGGCCCACTCGGTGTCCGCGAACTCGCCGTTTCCGCCCAGCAGATCGAGCGCCGTCTCGTGCAGCGCGATGTCGTACTCCGACCAGAAGACCTTGTTCAGACTGGACTCCGCGCCCAGCCGTCCGCCCGCCGCGACCCGGGCCGCCGCCTCCCAGGTGAACAGCTGGTGGGCCCGCGCCCCGATCACGGCGTCCGCGACCCGGTCCCGTACCGCGCCCCCCGGTGACCCGGCCGCCCGCCACTCCCGTACGAGACGATCGGCGGCGGCCAGGAAACGGCCCGGGGACCGCAGGGTGAGCCCCCGCTCGTTCCCGGTCGCCGACATGGCGATCCGCCAGCCCCGCCCCGGCTCGCCGATCACGTCCTCGTCCGGCACGAAGACACCGTCGAGGAAGATCTCCGCGAAGGCGGGCTTCCCGTCCAGCCGCCCCACCGGCCGTACCGTCACCCCCGGCTCCGCCAGACCGAACATCAGATACGTCAGCCCCTCGTGCGGCCGGTCCGCCGCCGGGTCGCTGCGGAAGATCCCGAACGCCCGGTCCGCGAAGGCGGCCCGCGACGACCAGGTCTTCTGGCCGTACAGCCGCCAGCCGCCGGGGCATCTGACGGCACGGGACCGCAGCGCCGCGAGATCCGAGCCCGCTTCCGGCTCCGACCACGCCTGCGCCCAGACCACATCGCCGCGGGCCATCGGGGGCAGCACCCGGGCCCGCTGCTCCTCGGTGCCGTGGTCGGCGAGGGTGGGGGCGAGCAGGGCGACGCCGTTCTGCGAGACCCGGCCCGGTGCGCCCGACGCCCAGTACTCCTCCTCGAACAGCAGCCAGCGGGTGAGGTCCGCGTCCCGGCCGCCGTAGCGGGCGGGCCAGGACACCACCGACCAGCGGTCCGCGGCGAGTTCCGCCTCCCACTCCCGGTGGGCCGCGAACCCCTCCCGGGTCTCCAGCGACGGCAGGGGCGTCCGGGGTACGTGCGCGGCGAGCCACTCCCGGGCCTCGGCCCGGAACGCGTCGTCCTCCGGGGAGTGGTGCAGATCCATCGGCACACCCGTCCTTCACCCATTCTTCCCTAACAAGTGTTTGGTAGGTTAACGTTCCCGGGTGGCGAACAACAGGGACGGGAAGCGGGCCGCGACCGGCCCGGCACCGGCGGCGGCCCCGGGCATCGCGAGCCCGCCCGGCTATGTGCCGGGGCACGGGCTGCTGCGGGGACGTACCGCGGTGATCACCGCCGCCGCCGGGGCCGGGATCGGCGGCGCCACGGCCCGCAGGTTCCTGGAGGAGGGCGCCCGGGTCCTGATCAGCGATGCCCACGAGCGGCGGCTGGCCGAGTCCCGGGCCGCCCTGGCCGACGAGTTCGGCCGGGAGGCGGTGACCGCCCAGCCCTGCGACGTCACCGACGACACCCAGGTCCTGGCCCTGTTCGCCCGCGCCGCCGATGAGCACGGCGGACCCGACCTGGTCGTCAACAACGCCGGACTCGGCGGTACCGCGGCCGTCGCCGATATGACCGACGAGCAGTGGGACCGGGTCCTGGACGTCACCCTGAACGGCACCTTCCGGTGTGTCCGTGCCGCCCTGCGGGCCTTCCGCGACGGCGGACACGGCGGGGTGATCGTCAACAACGCCTCCGTCATGGGCTGGCGCGCCCAGGCCGGACAGGCGCACTACGCCGCCGCCAAGGCCGGGGTGATGGCGCTGACCCGCTGCGCCGCGATCGAGGCCGCCGCGTACGGGGTACGGGTCAACGCGGTCGCCCCGAGCCTCGCCATGCACCCCCATCTGACGAAGGTGACCTCGGCCGATGTGCTCGACGAGCTGACCGCGCGCGAGGCGTTCGGCCGGTACGCCGAGCCGTGGGAGGTCGCCAACACCATCGTCTTCCTGGCCAGCGACTACGCCTCGTATCTGACGGGCGAGGTCGTGTCGGTCAGCAGCCAGCGGGCCTGAGGGGCGACCGGTGAAGACGGACGGGACGGACGGGACGGGTGGGGCGGGCGCGGTCCACGGGCCGGAGAATGGGGATGTGCCGAAGACAACCGCGCCGAAGACGACATCGCCGATGACGAACCCGCCGAAGACGAAGAAGCCCCGACCCGCCGCCGCGCCGGAGCGTCGCCGTGAACTGCTCGACCTGGCCGCCGATGTGTTCGCGGCCCAGGGCTACAAGGCGACCACCGTCCGCCGGATCGCGGACGAGGCGGGCATGCTCGCGGGCAGCCTCTACTACCACTTCGACTCCAAGGAGTCGATGCTCGACGAGATCCTCACCGGCTTCCTGACCGAGCTGTGGGAGGGGTACGACACGGTGCTCGCCGCCGGACTCGGCCCCCGGGAGACCGTGGAGGCCCTGGTGGTCGAGTCCTTCCGGGAGATCGACCGGCACCGGGCGGCCGTCGCCCTCTACCAGAAGGAGTCCCACCACCTCGCCGACCAGCCCCGCTTCTCCTATCTCGCCGACTCGCGGCGCAGATTCGAGGAGATGTGGCTGGGGACGCTGGAACGCGGGGTCGCGGCCGGGGTCTTCCGCGCCGACCTCGACACCCGGCTCGCGTACCGCTTTCTGCGCGACACGGTCTGGGTCGCCGCGTCCTGGTACCGGCCGGGCGGACAGCACGGGCCCGAGGAGATCGCCCGCCAGTACTTGTCGATGGTGCTGGACGGGATCGCCGTGGGCCCGGCCCCGGGCCCGACGGCTCCGGACGGGCCCGGACCCGTACCGGGATAGGACCCGATCGAGACGAACCCCGTACCGGGAGGACCGAGATGGCCGAAGCGTATGTCGTCGAAGCGGTACGCGCCCCCGTCGGCAGGCGCGGCGGCGGACTGGCCGGGGTCCACCCGGCGGACCTGGGCGCCCATGTCCTGCACGCCCTCGTCGAACGCGCCGGGATCGACCCGGCGGCGGTCGACGACGTCGTCTTCGGCTGTCTCGACGCGGTCGGTCCGCAGGCCGGGGACATCGCCAGAACGGCGTGGCTGGCGGCCGGGCTCCCGGAGGAGGTCCCCGGCGTCACCGTCGACCGCCAGTGCGGCTCCTCCCAGCAGGCCGTCCACTTCGCGGCCCAGGCCGTGCTCTCCGGCACCCAGGACCTGGTGGTGGCGGGCGGGGTGCAGAACATGTCGATGATCCCGATCGCGTTCGCCTCCCGGCGGGCCGCCGAGCCCCTCGGCCTCACCGAAGGCCCCTTCGCCGGGAGCAGGGGCTGGCGGGCCCGGTACGGTGACGCGCCGGTCGACCAGTTCCACGGTGCCGAACTGATCGCCCGCAAGTGGGGCATCACCCGCCGCGACCAGGAGGAGTACGCGCTCCGCTCCCACCGGCGGGCCGTCCGGGCCATCGACGAGGGTCGCTTTCTGCGCGAGACCGTCCCCTACGGCGAGGTCGCCACGGACGAGGGGCCGCGCCGCGACACCTCCTTGGAGAAGATGGCCGCCCTCGCCCCCGTCGTGGCCGGCGGCACGATCACCGCCGCCTGCTCCTCCCAGGTCTCGGACGGCGCCGCCGCGCTGCTGCTGGCGGGCGAGCGGGCGGTACGTGTCCACGGGCTGACGCCGCGCGCCCGGATCCACCATCTCTCCGCCCGGGGCGAGGACCCCATCCGGATGCTCTCCGCCCCCATCCCCGCCACGGCCCACGCCCTGAAGCGGACCGGTATGTCGCTCGACGCCGTCGACCTGGTCGAGATCAACGAGGCGTTCGCGCCCGTCGTCCTCGCCTGGCTCAAGGAGACCGGCGCCGACCCGGCCCGGGTCAATGTCAACGGCGGCGCGATAGCCCTCGGCCACCCCCTGGGCGCGACGGGCGCCCGGCTGATGACGACCCTGCTGCACGAACTGGAACGCACCGGCGGCCGGTTCGGCCTCCAGGTGATGTGCGAGGGCGGCGGCCAGGCGAATGTGACGATCATCGAACGGTTGTGAACCCGGGGACGGCTCGGGCCGAACTCCCTGAGCCGTCCGCCTGTTTATCTATCACCGTGGGCCACGAGGAATATTGCTGTTGCCTATGTTCACAGCATCATTGGTGTGTGATCATCCCTCTCATGGGAGATTCGTCATCGCGACAGCATGTCGCCCTCAGATACCTCGGCACCTACGTCGGTCTCGTCGTCGCCGTCGCGGTCCTGCCCGGACTCTCGGCCGGGCCGTTCGCCTCCGTGGCCTCCGTGATCATGACCGGATTCTGGCTGACCCTCATCAACCAGTTCATCCATATCTACCCCAGCCATCTGCGGAGCGCGCCGCCGGTCAAGGTGCTGATCCTCGCCGCCGTCGGGATAGCACAGGAGATACTGAGCCTCCTCCTGCTGACCTGGGCCGCCGGCCTGATGGGCTTCGGCGTCGAGGCCGACGGCGTGGTCGCCGTGATCCTCGGCGGCGTCATCATCCGCCTGACGACCCTCCTGGCCCTCGTCCCGGTCCGGGCACCGGCCGAGGGGTGAGCGGAAAGGCCCCGGACGGCCGGTTTCAGGGCTCCCTCCTCAACCCCGCCACCACCTCCGCCGCCTCCGTCATCATCCGGTCCAGCAGTTCGGCGCAGCTCGGGAGGTCGTCGATGGCGCCCGCGACCTGGCCGGAGGCCATCACTCCGAGGTCCGTGCGGCCGTCGACCATCGACGCGCGCAGCAGCATCGGGGTGTTGGCCGCCATCAGGACCTGGCTCCAGGTCAGTTCGCGGCCGTGCCGCATGGCCCAACCGTCGCGGAGCATCGACCGCCACGACAGGCCCGAAAGACGCCGGAAGGCCGCCGCGTGCCGGACCGCGCGGGCCAGGGTCCTGGCCCGGCCGTGCCGTTCCAGGGAGTCCACCAGGTCCGTCCGGAGCATCCGGTGCGGCAGTCCGTCGACGGCCCGGGTCACCGTCACGTCCCGTACCGTCGCCGCCAGATAGCGGGCCTTCACCGCGTCCGGCACCGTCGAGTCCGAGGTCAGCAGGAAACGGGTGCCCATGGCGACCCCGGCGGCGCCCAGTGCCAGCGCCGCCACCAGGCCCCGGCCGTCCCGGAAGCCGCCGGCGGCGATCACCGGGACGTCCACCGCGTCCACCACCTGCGGCAGCAGGACGGTCGTCGCCACGTCGCCGGTGTGGCCGCCGCCCTCGCCGCCCTGGACGAGGACCGCGTCCGCGCCCCACGCCGCGACCTTCTCGGCATGGCGGCGGGCCCCGACCGACGGGATCACCACGACCCCCGCGTCCTTCAGCTCGGCGATCAGGTCCCCGGACGGCGCGAGGGCAAACGAGGCGACCCGTACCCCCTCGTCGATCACGATCCGCACCCGTTCCCGGGCGTCCGCCGCGTCCGCCCGCAGATTCACCCCGAACGGCGCGTCGGTACGCGCCCGGACCTCCCGTACGGCGGCCCGCAGCCCGTCGGGCGACATGGTCGCCGACGCGAGGATCCCCAGCGCGCCCGCGTTCGCGGCGGCCGAGACCAGCCGGGGCCCGGCGACCCAGCCCATCCCTGTCTGGACGACCGGATACCGGACCCCCGTCAGCCGGGTCAGCGCCGTCTCCATCAGCCGCCTCCGCCCCGCGACACCGTCCTCATACGCCCGGCACCTCCCGCTCCCGCCGCCCCTCCGGATCCAGCTCCTCCCGGATCAGCCGCAGCTCACCGGCGGTCGGCTCCCGTGTGTACGGCACCCCGTCCGCCGGGACCGCCAACGGGAAGCCGGTCGCCTCGCGCACCCGCTCCACCGACACCCCCGGATGGACGGAGACCAGCCGCATCGACCGGTCCGGGGTCGCGAAGTCGAAGACGCCCAGGTCGGAGACGACCCGGGGGATCCGGTGGTACCGCGTCGCGCCGGGACCGGCCGCCGCCGCCCGGTCGTACCCCACCCCGCACACCACATCCACCCGGTCCACGAACACCCGCCGCGAATGCCGGGGCACCCAGTAACTGACCGGGTGGTTGAGTGTGTTCACCGGCGCGCCCCGCACCCCCAGCAGCTGCCGCGCCGGGCGCTCCCGGTCGCCGATGCCCGAGATGTTCTGGTTGCCGAACCGGTCGAGCTGGCTCGCGCCCATCATCACGTGCCGCCGCCCGCCGGTGACCATCGTCAGATGCCTGCGGTACGGCAGCCAGCCCTCGACCGCCCCGTCGGCGCCGACCAGCAACGCCTCCCCGTCCGTCAGCAGCAGGTCGGGGGCGAACGTCCGCCGCGCCAGCCGCGCCCCGATGCCCGGGATCGGGCCCATCGGACTGGCCAGCACCTCCCCTTCGCCCCGCCACGCCTCCGCGCAGGCCACGACGCAGTACTCGGCCCGGGTCGCCCCCGCCGGATCCGTGGTGCCGCTCACCGTTCCCCCTCCCGCCAGGCCGCGACGGCCTCCTGGTACGCCCGTTCGTCCCCGCTCAGGAAGCGCGCGGCGAACTCCTCGTACGGTGTGGCCGCGTACATCCGCAGAAACTCCTCGTCCCGGCCGTAACCAGGGACACAGGACGTGAAGTGCGCCCCGTTCGGGGCCGCCACGACCCCCGTCACCGTGTGCCGCGAGACCAGCAGCCGTTGCGGCGCGACACCCCCGAAGCCGTCGACCACTTCCTCGCAGGAGACGTACGCCTCGTCCGCCGCCTCACAGAACAGATCGTCGAAGTACGGGTCGGGCCCCAGATAGGCGGCGTTGCCGCGCCGGTCGGCCCGGTCGAGATGGACGAGCGCCGCGTCCATCCGCAGGGCGGGCATCGCGACGAACTCCTCCGCGTCGGGACCGTCGTCGTACGGCGAGCGGACCGTCCGCAGCTCCGGCACCGCCCGCATCACATCCGAACCGAGCCCGGCCCGTACCGGCAGGAACGGCACCCGGTTGGCGGCGGCCGTCAGCCCCCACAGCATCATCGCCTCGTCGATCTCGGTGAGCGCGAGCCCGCGCCCCTCGCGCACGGCCCGGTAGTGGGGTTCGAGGGGCACCGAATCGAGGGTCACGAAGGCGGTCACCAGCTTCCGGATCCGGCCCGCCGCCGCCAGCAGCCCGATATCCGGGCCGCCGTACGAGATCACCGTCAGATCCGTCACCTCGGACCGCAGCAGCGCCCGGACCAGCGCCATCGGCTTGCGCCGCGCGCCCCAGCCGCCGATCCCGACCGTCATCCCGCTGCGCAGCCGCGCCACGGCGTCATCGGCCGACATCACCTTGTCGGTCATGCCCCGTTCTCCTCTCCGGTGCCGACGGCGTCCGCGGCGTCCCTCTCGTCCGGCCCGTCCCTCTCGCCGAAGGTGTCGCGGACCCGGTCGCCGACCCCGCTCAGCGCGGCCTCGAAGGTGAACCCCTGCTCGAAGCGGTAGCTGTGCCGTACGTCGACGGGGTCGATCCCGTTGATGGCCGCCTTCGCCAGCCGGATCAGGGTGCCGTCCTTGGCGGCGATGTCCCGGGCCAGCGCCAGCGCCGCCGCCGTCAGTCCGGCGCGCGGTACGACCTGCCACACCGAACCGTGCCGGTACAGCTCGTCGGCGGTGACGGTGCCCGATGTGTAGTACAGGGCGCGCATCAGATGCTGCGGTACGAGCCGGGCCAGATGCGTCGCGGCGCCCAGCGCGCCCCGGTCCAGCTCCGGCAGGCCGAACACCGCGTCGTCGGCGGCGACGATCGCGTCCGCGTTGCCGACCAGACCGATCCCGCCGCCCAGACAGAAGCCGCCGACCGCCGCGACGACCGGCACCTCGCACTCGTACACCGCCGCGAACGCCTCGGCGCAGCCCCGGTTGGCGCCGAGCAGCGCCGTCCGGCGGCCCGGGGTGTCGCGCCGCAACTCCTTGATGTCCACACCCGCGTTGAAACCGCGGCCCTCGGCGGCGACGACCACACAGCGGACCCCGGGATCGCGCCCGGCCGCGCGGACCGCGGCGGCCAGGTCGTACCAGCCCTGAACGGGCAGGGCGTTGACGGGCGGATAGTCGGCGGTGACGACGCGGACGCCGTCCGCCGGTGCGGTGGTGGAGACACCCATGACAGGATCAGCTACCTTTCCACCAAACGTTTGTTAGGTGAGGAAGGTAGCAGCCGATGGAGCTGGACGGGAGGGTCGCGGTCGTCACGGGAGGCACGCGCGGCGTCGGCGCGGGCATCGCCCGGGCGTTTCTGCGGGCGGGCGCGACGGTCGTCGTCTGCGCCCGGCGGCCCCCCGAACGCCCGGTAGAAGGGGTGGACTTCGTGCCCCTCGATGTCCGGGACCCCGAAGCGGTGGAGGCGTTCTTCCCGGCGCTGTCGCGGCGATACGGACGCCTGGACACGCTCGTCAACAACGCGGGCGGCACCCCGTACCGGCCGCTCACCGAGGGCGGGGCGGCCCGCCACGCCCGGGTGCTCGACCTTAATCTGACCGCGCCGCTGACCATGAGCGTCGCCGCGCACGGCCCGCTGCGCGCGGCCCGGGGCTCGATCGTGATGATCGGCAGCGTCAGCGGGGGCCGCCCGTCGCCGGGTTCGGCCGCGTACGGCGCCGCGAAGGCGGGTCTGGAGAGCCTGGCACGGTCGATGGCCGCCGAGTGGGCGCCGGAGATCCGGGTGAACACCCTGGTACTCGGCATGGTCAGAACCGAACTCTCCGCCCTGCACTACGGCGACGACGAGGGCGTCGCCGCGGTCGCAGGGACGGTCCCCCTCGGGCGGCTCGCCGAACCGTCCGACGTCGGCGCGGCCGCGGTCTTCCTGGCCTCGGACCGGGCGGCTTACATCAGCGGCGCGTCCCTGCACGTCCACGGCGGCGGGGAGCGCCCGCCCTTCCTCGCGGCCGCCCGCGCGAACCGCCCCGCGGGCCCGTCGCGAGACGCCGACCGCCCCGCGGACCCCGCGCCCCCCGCCGACCGGCCTTCGGGCGCCCCGCCCAACCCGTCGAAGGAGAGCTGAGAGATGACCGGAATCTGTGCGGACCGGGTCGTGGTGGTGACCGGCGCCGGCCGGGGACTGGGGCGGGCGCACGCGCTCGCCTTCGCCGCCGAGGGGGCGAAGGTCGTCGTCAACGACCTGGGTGCCGGGCTCGACGGCGCGGGCGCCTCCGCCGGACCGGCGGCGGACGTGGTCGCGGAGATCCGGGCGGGCGGCGGCCACGCGGTCCCGCACGGCGGCGACATCGCCACCCCCGAGGGCGCGGAGTCCCTGATCGCCACCGCCGTCGACACCTACGGACGGCTCGACACCCTGGTCAACAACGCGGGCTTCCTGCGCGACCGGATGCTGGTCAATCTGACCGAGGACGAATTCGACGCGGTGATACGGGTCCACCTCAAAGGCCATTTCCTGCCCCTGCGGTACGCCGCTGCCCACTGGCGCGCCGAGGCCAAGGCGGGCCGTCCGCCCGTCGCGCGGGTCGTGAACACCACCTCCGGCGCCGGGCTGCTGGGCAGCGTCGGCCAGGGGAACTACGCGGCGGCGAAGGCGGGCGTCGTGGGGCTCACCCTGGTCGCCGCCGCCGAACTCGCCCGCTACGGAGTCCTGGTGAACGCGATCGCGCCCGCCGCCCGTACCCGGATGACGGAACGGGCCTTCGCGGGCCTCGCCGCGCTGCCCGAGGACGTGTCGCCGCTGGTGGTCTGGCTCGGCTCGGCGGCGAACGAGGGGGTGACGGGCCGGGTCCTGGAGTCGGAGGGCGGGCGGCTCACCGTGATGGAGGGCTGGCGACCGGGCCCCACCGCCGACTCCGGCCGCCGCCGCACCCCGGCCGCCGCGGGGACGACGATCCTCAGCCTGCTGGCCCGGTCGGAGGAGCCGGGACCGGTGTACGGGGCGGGGGCGGGCTGAAGCGCCGGAGCCGGGGTCGGCCGGGGTGCCGGTGGCGCCCTGCCGCCGACCGGGTGAACTCTCCCCGAACGTACGGCAGTAGTTATTGACGGGTACATGTCCATGCGCGTCATGATGGGCCCATGCGAATCCCCCCACGTTTCGCCGCGCTCGGCGCCGCCCTCGCCCTCGTCCCCGCGCTCCTCGCCGGAGCCCCCGTCGCCACCGCCGCAACCGCGGTCACCAACACCCCGGCGGCCGCCCGTGCCGTCGCCGCCTTCGACCGGATCTGCCACTCGGCCCTGCCGTCCCAGGCCCATACGACCCTCCGGCTGATCGAGGCTGGTGGGCCCTACCCGTACCGCCAGGACGGATCGGTCTTCCAGAACCGCGAGGGACTGCTGCCCCGCCAGTCCACCGGCTACTACCACGAGTACACGGTGAAGACCCCGGGCTCGACGACCCGCGGCGCCCGCCGGATCGTCACCGGCGAGACCCACCAGGAGGACTACTACACCAAGGACCACTACCGGTCCTTCTCCCTCGTCGACTACCGCTGCTGACCGGCGGCGGGACCGGATCGCCGGAGCGGATAGGGTGCGCCCCGTGACCACGACCTATGTGATCGACGGGGCGGCCGTCCGCGGTCTCGCCGACTTCTGGCGGGTGATCGGCGAGGCCGTCAACGGACCCGGCGGTTACTTCGGCCGCAACTTCGACGCCTTCGCCGACTGCCTCTCCGGCGGCATGGGTACGCCGGACGACGGCGACGTCGTCTTCGAGTGGCGCGACCACGAACTGTCCCAGGCGGCACTCGGCCACCCGGAGACAGCCCAGGTGTTCGAAAGCATGCTGGCGAGGGCCCATCCCTCGAACCGCGCCAGTATCGGCGCCGATCTCGAACGCGCCCGCGCGGGGGAGGGGCCGACGCTCTTCGACGACCTGGTGGCGCTGATCGAGGAGGCGTTCCCCGGCCGCCTGCGCCTGCGCTGACGGCCGGCCCTTCCCGCGCCCGCCCGCTACCGGACCGCGCCCTCCAACAAGGCCGCGATCGCCTCGTGCCCCGTACCGCGTTCGCCGCCGCCGGTGAGTACGCCGTCCCGGAAGACCTCCACCACGACGGTCGCCCCGTCGTCCCCGTCCTCGCCGTTTTCCCGCCGCGTCACCGTCGTCAGCGTCATGGGCGGCCTCTCGTACGCGGCGACGAGCGCCGTCCGCAGCTCGCCCGCGACATCGCGCCCGCGCCAGGAACGCGCCTCCGTCAAGGCGGCCTCCCGGCCCGGGGCGTCATGCGCCAGCAGCACCCGTACCGTCGCCTCCGACCCCTGCGCGGCCGCCGCCACCAGCGGCAGTACGCCGTCGGGGCCGGGCACGCCCGGGTCGGCGCCGTGCTCCAGCAGGACACCGGCCGTGGCCGCGTGCCGGTTGCGTACGGCCCAGGTCATCGCGGTGCAGCCATCCGCCTCGGGGGCGTCGGGACGCGCGCCCGCCGTCAGCAGGGCGCGGACCACCTCCGTCAGGCCGTGCACGGCCGCCCCGCACAACGGCGAGTCCCCGTCCGCCGTCGGCCGCCCCGGATCGGCGCCCGCCGCCAGCAGCAGCCGTACGGTCTCCGCGTCACCGCCGAGGACGGCCGCCAGATACAGGGCCGTCTGCCCGTCGTCGTCGCCGGCCTCCGGGGACACCCCGGCCGCCAGCAGCCGGGCGACCGCCTCGCGATCGCCCCCGTACACCGCCGTGATCAGTTCCCGGTCCCGAGGGGAGCGCGCTCGTGTCATGCGCCGAGGGTACGAGCGGGGGGTCAGGTGTCGCATTCGAGAATCGTCCGGCACAGGCCGCAGCGGGCCCGTACCCGGCCGCGGACCGGGACCCGGATGCGCTGGTGGCAGGTGGGGCAGGGGAAGGAGACCCGCAGCCCGCCGCCGGTGTCGTGCTCGAAGGCGTACGCGGCGGGGGCGCCGCCGCTTCCGCCGCTCCAGCCGTTTCCGTCGCGTACGCCGTTTCCGTCGTCCCGGCGTTCGCGCGCGAACCGCCGGTCCCGCGCGTAGCGGTGCCGCCCGGTCCACCCCGCCGAGGTCAGCGGCGGCTGCCGGGCGTCCCGCAGCGCCCGGTCCCGGCCGCGCTTGTACGCCGTGTACGCCTGGGGCGAGGTGAACCAGGGCGACGGGTCCTCGTCGAAGACCAGCGACCGTTTGGCGAGGACGTAGCCGAACTCCTCCGGGGTGAGATAGCCCAGCTTCTGCCGGGACACCGCGTCCTCGCGGAAAGCGTCCAGCAGCAGCCAGCCCGCGCCCAGATACGTGGTCACGGTGTCGGTGAGGATCTCGTTGTCGCCGGTGGTGGGGAACGAGAGCCCGAGCCGGTGCAGCAGCACATGGGTGACCTCGTGCGCCAGGGCCGCGCCGATATCCCGGCGATGGGTGCGGAAGCGGTCGTTCAGCTCGATGAAGTACTCCGGCCCCGAGGTCAGTTCGACACTCGCCGCGTACTCCATCGCCCGGAAACCGACGATCATCCTGGCGTCCGGCAGCCGCAGATGCCCGACCAGCGCGCGGGCGACCCGCTGGGCGCCCAGATGGAGGTCGTCGGATGCGGAGAAGGCCACGTCGACGGGGAGGACGCTCGGGGCGTAGCCGGCCAGGGCCCCGGGGGAGAGCCTCCGGTGCAGCGCCGTGATCGCGGCCCGGATCGTATCGAGGTGGGGGAAGCCGTGCACCACGGCGTCGGCGCCGCGGGGCCTGTCGCCGTCCGCCCTGACCCCGCCGTCCTTCGCCACCACGTTCCGTACCCCCTGTACGACGTCCGGCCCGCCTTCCACTGTACGGCGCGCGCCCGCGCGGTCGTACGGGTCGCCGGGCGTGCCCGACGGGGTTCGGCCACCCGCGGTACGGAGGGCGTCCACCGGCCCCCTGGCCGAAAACCGCTGCTTGTGGCACTCCGTGCGAGCTGCCCATAATCCCGTTACGTCTTGTCGGGACCATGACAGGTTTCTGGCTCTGTCGCCGGTCCCGGCCGGGCGCGACGGCTCAACCCCCCACGAAAGGCAGTCCCTTGAAGCTTGTGCGAACGCTCAAGAGATGTGTCGCGGCCGCCGCGGTCGCCCTCGCCGCCCTCAGCCTCACGCCCTCCTCGGCCTTCGCGGCGCCCCCACCGGTCGTCGGCGGCACCAGGGCCGCCCAGGGCGAGTTCCCCTTCATGGTCCGGCTCTCGATGGGCTGCGGCGGATCCCTGGTGACCCAGCAGATCGTGCTGACCGCGGCGCACTGCGTCGGCCCGACCGGCAACAACACCAGCATCACCGCCACCGCAGGCGTCGTGGACCTCCAGGGCCCCGGCGCCCTCACGGCCCGCTCCACCAAGATCCACCGGGCCCCCGGCTACAACGGCACCGGCAAGGACTGGGCCCTGGTCAAGCTGGATCGGCCGATCAACCTGCCCACCCTGAAGCTCGCCGAGACGGCCGCGTACAACAACGGCAACTTCCAGATCGCGGGCTGGGGCGCGGCCCGTGAGGGCGGCCCGCAGCAGCGGTACCTGCTCAAGGCGCAGGTGCCGTTCGTCTCCGACGCCTCGTGCCGTACGGCGTACGCGGAACTGGTCGACTCCGAGGAGATCTGTGCCGGGCTGCCCCAGGGCGGCGTCGACACCTGCCAGGGCGACTCCGGCGGACCCATGTTCCGCCGGGACAACGCCAACGAGTGGGTCCAGGTCGGCATCGTGAGCTGGGGCTACGGCTGCGCCCGGCCGAACTACCCGGGCGTCTACGCCGAGGTCTCCACCTTCGCGGCCCAGATCAAGGCGGCGGCGGCGACCCTGTAGCCGACGCGGTACGACAGGTACGCCCGGAACGGTCCGGGCACGGCCTGGCACGGACGAAGGGCGGGCGGCGGCCTCCGCGGGGCGCCGCCCGCTTCGCGTACCCCGGCGTATTCCGTCCCGTCCCGTCCCGTTCGGGTCCGTTCCGGTCCACACCCTGAACACCAGGGAACCGGACGTATCCGCCCCGCGTAAGCTCGACGACCATGACCAGCAGTGACATCGACGAGAACGTCCGCGCCGAACTGGACCGCCTGCGGGGGAGCATCGACAATATCGACGCGGCCGTGGTCCATATGCTCGCCGAGCGTTTCAAGTGCACCCAGCAGGTCGGCCGGCTCAAGGCCCGCCACCACCTTCCCCCGGCCGATCCGGCCCGTGAGGCCCGACAGATCGAGCGCCTCCGCCAGCTGGCCGAGTCCGCGAAGCTGGACCCCGGTTTCGCCGAGAAGCTGCTGGAATTCATCATCGCGGAGGTAATCCGCCACCACGAACAGATCGCGGACGACGAACAGACCGGCGCCGCCGGGTCCGCCGACACGATGAAGGGCTGACGGCTCACGGCTGACGGCCGGATCGTGATGTGGACGGCGTGGGGCCCCGGACCCTCGAAGG
>NZ_JBHYZV010000089.1:0-21597 GCF_042753905.1 Streptomyces sp. NPDC059248
GTGGGGGGGCGTACACGAGATGGGGGGGCACTTCCCGTGCCCCGCCTTCCGCCGTCCCCTCCGGGCGCGCCCGGGTCAGCCGACGACGCCCTCGTCCCGCAGCCCGGCCAGCTCGTCCCCGCCGACGCCCAGCTCCGCCAGGACCTCGTCCGTGTGGCTGCCGGTCGGCGCGGCCGGACGCGGTTCGGCCGACGGGGTGCCCAGGAACCGGGGGGCGGTACCGGGCTCCGGATAGCCGTCGTCGGTGAGCCGGTACGTGCCCCGGGCGGCGTTGTGCGGATGCCGCGCGGCCTCCGTCCAGTCGAGCACCGGGGTCACACAGCTCTCGGTGCCCTCGAAGTCGGCGGCCCACGCGTCCCGCGGCCGGCCGGCGAACAGCTCCGCAAGCCGGGCGGCCATCCGGGGCCACGCGTCGCGGTCGTGCTGCTTCGCGAACAGCGGGTCGCCGGTGAGGCCGAGGACGCGCAGGGTCTCGGCGTAGAACTGCGGCTCGACGCAGCCGACCGCCATATGGCCGCCGTCGGCGCAGCGGTACGTACGGTAGAAGGGGGCGCCGCCGTCGAAGAGATTGCTCTCGCGGCCCTCGGTCCAGCGGCCGGTGCGCAGCAGGCCCTGGATCAGGGCCAGCTGGATCGCGGTGCCGTCGGTCATCGCCGCGTCCACGACCTGGCCCCGGCCGCCGGCCGACGCCGAGTGGAGGGCCGCGGTGATCCCGAGGGCGAGCAGCAGTCCGCCGCCGCCCATGTCGCCGAAGAGGTTGAGCGGTACCACCGGGTCGCCGTCGGCCGGGCCGACCTGGGCCAGCGCGCCCGCGACGGCGATGTAGTTGATGTCGTGTCCCGGGGCCTGGGCGAGCGGGCCGTCCTGGCCCCAGCCGGTCATCCGGCCGTACACCAGCCGGGGGTTGCGCGGCAGACAGACCTCGGGGCCGAGGCCGAGCCGTTCGGTCACGCCCGGCCGGAATCCCTCGATCAGCGCGTCGGCGCCGTCGATCAGCCGCAGGACGAGGGCGACACCCCGGGGGTCCTTGAGGTCGGCGGTGACGGAGCGCCGGCCGCGGTGGAGGACGGGATGGCCGGACGGGCGGCCGTGCTCGGCGGGCCGGTCGACGCGGATCACCTCGGCGCCGAGATCGGCGAGGATCATCCCGGCGAAGGGGCCGGGGCCGATGCCGCCGAGCTCGATCACCCGGACGCCCGCGAGCGGGCCCGCGGGCGCGGGGGCGGTGGTGCTGGTCATGGTGGCGGTCCTTCGGTGGGTGAGGGGGCCGGAAGACGACCGCGCGCGGCGGCTCCCGGGAGCGGCCGCGCGCGGCGGGGGTGGGGCACGAGCTGCGACAGGGGGTCTACAGACCCATGTCCTTGGCGATGATGGTCTTCATGACCTCACTGGTGCCGCCGTAGATCCGGTTGACACGGGTGTCGGCGTACAGCCGGGCGATCGGGTACTCCAGCATGTAGCCGTAGCCGCCGTGGAGCTGGAGGCACTTGTCGATGACCCGGCCCGCGACCTCGGTGGCGAAGAGCTTGATCTTCGCCGCGTCGGCGGCCGTCAGCTCGCCCGCGTCGTCGAACTCGATGCCCTTGTCGACCATGGCCTGGAGGGCGGCGACCTCGGTCGCGCACTCGGCGAGGACGAACTTGGTGTTCTGGAAGGCGGCCACCGGCTGCCCGAAGACATGGCGCTCGGAGACGTACTCCTGGGCGAACCGGATCGCGGCGGTGGCGTTGGCGGTCGCGCCGACGCTGATCGACAGCCGCTCGCGGGGCAGGTTCTGGCCGAGGTAGGAGAAGCCCTTGTCCTGCTCGCCGAGGAGGTTCTCCACCGGCACCTTCACATCGGTGAAGGAGAGTTCGGAGGTGTCGGAGGAGCGCAGGCCGATCTTCTCCAGCTTGCGGCCGTACTCGAAGCCATCGGCGTCCGTCGGGACGACGAAGAGACTCAGCCCGTGCCTGCGGTCCTTGGGGGTGGCCGGGGAGGTGCGGGCGGCGACCACGCACAGCTCGGAGTTGCGGGCCCCGGTGATGAAGGTCTTGGAGCCGTTGAGCACGTAGTGGGTGCCGTCGTCGGAGAGCTTGGCACTGGTCCGGATACCCGCCAGGTCGGAGCCGGTCCCGGGCTCCGACATCGCCACACAGAGCATCAGGTCGCCCGCGGCGATCCCCGGCAGCCAGCGCTTCTTCTGGTCCTCGTCGGCCAGGTTGAGCAGATAGGGCAGGACGATCCCGGTGGAGACGCTGTAGTGGCCGAAGGAGACCGCGGCGCGAGCGCACTCCTCGGTGATGATCGTCTGGTACTTGTAGCTGATCTCGCCGCTGCCGCCGTACTCCTCGGGGATGTCGAAGCCCATCACCCCGAGGGCGGCGAGCTTGCGGAAGAAGTCGCGGTCGACGAGGTTGTCCTTCTCCCACCGGTCGAAGTGGGGGGTCACCTCCTTGGCGATGAAGTCCCGGATCATGGCCCGGAACGCCTCGTGCTCCGCGGTGTAGATGCTGCGCTTCATGATTCGTCCCTGACGACGTGGTGGGCGGTGGATGGTGGCGCGCCGCGCCGGTGCTCTTCGCCGGGCCGGCGGGGCCGCCGGCGCGGCGCGCGGCCGGAGGGTGCCGGGGTCAGCGGGATCCGCCGTCGACGTTCAGGACCTGGCCCGAGACGTAGTCGGCGTCGGGGGTGCAGAGCAGATAGATCGATCCGGCGGCCTCGGCCGGGGTGCCGGGGCGGCCGAGCGGGTGGGTGCGCTTGACCGCTTCCATGATCTGCGGGGAGACCCCCACCTTGATCCGGCGCCCCTCGATCTCGACGAACGCCTCGTCGGCGGCGGTGGCCTCGGTCATCCGGGTGAGGATGAAGCCGAAGGCGACGGCGTTGACATTGACCTTGTAGCGGCCCCACTCCTTGGCCAGGGTCTTCGTCAGACCGATGATCCCGGCCTTGGCGGAGGAGTAGTTGGCCTGGCCGGGGTTGCCGAACACACCGGAGACCGAGGAGACGTTGACCACCTTGCGGTGGTACGGGGTGGGGTTGGCCTTGATGTACGGCTGGGCGGCCCGCAGGATCCGGAAGGGGGCCTTGAGGTGGACGTCGATGATGGCGTCCCACTGCTCGTCGGTCATCTTCTGGACCACGGTGTCCCAGGTGTAACCGGCGTTGTTGACGATGATGTCGAGGCCGTCGAAGGTGTCGATCGCCGTCTGTACGAAGCGCTCGGCGAAGTCGTCCTCGGTGACCGAGCCGACACAGGCGACCGCCCGGCCGCCGGCGGCGGTGATCTCGGCGACCGTCGCCTCCGCGGGCTCCGCGTCGAGGTCGTTGACCACGACACTCGCGCCTTCGGCCGCCAGCTTGAGCGCGACGTCGCGGCCGATGCCCCGGCCCGAGCCGGAGACGAGTGCGACCTTGCCGTCCAGGGTTCCCATGATGCGCGTACGTCCTTGTGTGGAGTGGGTGCGGGGTCAGTTGGTGACGACGGCGTGGCCCACCAGGGTCACCGTGCCGTCGGGAAGGGAGACGGTCAGCTCCAGCCGGGCCAGTCCGTCCTCGGCCGAGACCACGGAGCCCCGGCATACCGGGGTCGCGTTGACCGGGGTGATCGCGGAGAACCGCACCCCGAACTCGGTGATCCGGTCCTGCGGCACCCAGTCGGTGAGCAGCCGGGCGAGATACGCCATGGAGAGCATGCCGTGGGCGAAGACGTCGTCGATGCCGACGTCGCGGCAGGCATCGATGTCGATATGGACCGGGTTGTGGTCGCCGGACGCGCCCGCGTACAGCGCCAGCGCCGTACGCGTCACCCGGGGGGCTTCGAGGGTCAGGGTGTCGCCGGGCTTGAGCGCGGGGCCGGTCATCGGGTCGCCTTCGGGTCGCGTACGACGGTGGTGCTGGTGAGGGTGGCGATCGGTTCGCCGTCGCGGGTCACCCGGGTGGTGCGGACGATGAAGTCGAGCGCGCCGCCCTTCTTGCTGTAGACGTCGGTCACCTCGTTGGCGAAGGCCAGCGTCTCGCCCGCGTAGGCCGGGGCGTGGTAGGCGAACTCCTGGCCGCCGTGGAGGATCGTGCGGACGTCGATACCCAGATCGCGGAGGAAGGCGCCGCGGTCGGGGTTGTCCATCTCCATGCAGAAGAAGAACGTCGGCGGGACGGGCAGATCGCGGTGGCCCGCCGCGCGCGCGGCGTCGAGATCGCTGTACGCGGGGTCGTGCTGCCCGGTGGCCTTGGCGAAGAAGCGCAGCCTGCCGCGCTCCGCCTCGGTACGGAACTCGGGATAGCGGGTGCCGATGAGGGCGGGGTCGACGGGCATGCTCAGGAGACCTTTTCGAAGAGGGTGACGACACCGGCGGTGCCGAGGCCGAGATTGTGCTGGAGGCCCAGCGTCACTCCGTCGACCTGGCGGGCGCCCGCCTCGCCGCGGAGCTGCCAGGTGATCTCGGCGGTCTGCGCCAGACCGGTGGCGCCCAGCGGATGGCCCTTGGAGAGCAGACCGCCGGAGGGGTTGGTGACGACCCGGCCGCCGTACGTGTTGTCGCCGTCGATGACGAACTTCTCGGCGCCGCCCTCCTCGCACAGACCGAGGCCCTCGTAGGTGAGGACCTCGTTGACGGTGAAGCAGTCGTGGAGTTCGACGACCTGGATGTCGCGGGGGTCGACGCCCGCCTTCTCGTAGACCTCGCCGGCCGCGGCGCGGGTGACGTCCGTACCGACCAGGGACATCGCGCTCTTCTTGCTGAAGAGGTCGTCGGCGTCGGAGTGCAGGGCCTGGGCGGCGACGGCGACCTTCGGGGAGAGGCCGCGGGCGCGGGCGAACTCGTCGGAGCAGACGATCGCGGCGGCGGCGCCGCAGGTCGGCGGGCAGCACTGGAGCCGGGTCAGCGGATCGGCCACCTTCGGCGAGCCGAGGACCTCGTCGAGGGTGATCGGGTCGCGGAACACGGCGTACGGATTGTTCGCGGCGTGGGCGCGCGCCTTGACCGACACCCGGGCGAAGGTCTCCGCCGCCATGCCGTACTTCTCCATGTACTCGCGGCCCGCGGCGGCGAAGTACTGCGGGGTGCCCGGCAGATTCGGGTCGACCGGGTGGATCTCCTCCAGGGTGTCCCTGAAGTCGGTCAGCGGATGGGGCCGGTCGGCCCACTTGGCGGTCAGCGCGCCGGGCGGCATCTGCTCGAAGCCGACGGCGAGCGCGCACTCCACGGCGCCGCTCTCGACGGCCTGCCGGGCCAGCCAGAGCGCCGACGAGCCGGAGGCGCAGTTGTTGTTGACGTTCAGGACCGGCACCCGGGTCCTGCCGAACCCGTAGACCACCCGCTGGCCGCAGGTGGAGTCGCCGTAGACGTACCCGGCGTACACCTGCTGGAGCGCGTCGTACGGGAGGCCCGAGTCGTCGAGTGCGGCCCGTACCGCTCCGGCGCCCATCTCGTCGTACGTCTTGGCGGCGCTGGGCTTCGAGAACGGCACCATGCCGACGCCCGCCACCAGTACTCTGCGCGCCATCAGGCCTCCAGTCGATTGGTTATCGTGAATTCACTTTCTCGGTCGAGTGGGCTTGTGTCAAGGGTGGGTGGCGGCGAATCTGGGTTTCCCGTGGATTAAGGTCGGGGTGATCGGGAAGCGCCGTGGGAACGGTGCTCCCGGCCGCCCCTGACAAGCCGGAGCCCCCGTCTCCGCCGGGGCGGAAACGGGGGCTCCGGGACCCTTGCGGCGGGCCGGGCCGAACTTTCTGCGGGAAGCCGCCGTCCGGCCCCGTGGGGGACGGACGGCGGCGGGCCGTGCGGATCGGGTGACCGGATCAGGCGCCCCGGACGAACCGCTCCGACGGCTGGCCGGGCGTGCGGTCGGACGCCCCGTCCCGCGCCGCATCGGGCAGACGGCCCGACGGCCGCTCGGCCTCCCGCTCCGTGGCGAGCGCCGCGAGACCCACCAGGTCGTCGGCCCTGGCGTCGGGCACGTCCCGGTCGAAACGGGCGAGCGGACGGATCCGCAGCGACAGCGCGCCCAGGGCCAGGATCGCGGCGCCGAGCAGCAGATACAGCAGCCCGATGCCCCGCCCGTCGCCGGTGCCGATCAGCGATCCCGCCGTGGCGGCGAGCGCGCCGTCCGAGGCCATCAGCGGCTCCAGATACGAGGTCCCCAGCGGGGCGATCAGCAGCAGCCCCACCGGCAGCGTCGACCAGGCGACCAGCTGGTTCAGGGCCATCACCCGGCCGTGGAACCGCTGCGGCACCTTCACCTGCACGATCGTCAGATAGATGCCGTTGAGCAGGGACAGCGACGCCGACATGCCGAACACCCCGGCGCCGACCACCAGCAGATCGGCCCGCGACCCGGTCACCATGCAGAACAGCGCCAGGACCGGGATCACCAGCAGCATGCCCCGCATCCGCCGGTGCCGCGGCCCGCCCCAGACGCCCATCGCCAGACCGCCGACGACGGCCCCCAGACCGCCCGCCAGGGACACAGTCGCCACCGACGCCAGGCTGGAGAAGCCGAGGACCAGCGGCGACACCAGCTGGAACAGCACCGGTAGAAAGAGATTGAGCACGGCGAAGAAGACCAGCATCGCCCGGAAGCCGCGGTCCCCGATGACCAGCCGGAACCCGGCGACGATCTCCTGACGGAGCGTCTCACGGCGCCGGGCGGGCATGGTCCGCGGGAACCGTACGACCCCGAGGACCAGGGCGGCGATCGCGTAACTGATCACATCGAGCAGGAGCACCCCGCCGAGGCCGATCGCGGCCAGCAGTCCGACGGCCGCCAGCGGGGCCACGACCTGCGCGATGCCCCCGGAGATCTGGACGACGCCGTTGGCGTGGCCCAGATACCGCTTGGGCACGAGCTGCGGGATCGCCGACTGGAAGGCGAGCCGCTGGCCCGTGAGCGATACCGAGAGCAGCGCCAGCAGCGTTCCCACGTGCCAGGGCCGCAGTTCGCCCGTCACATGGAGCAGGGCCAGGATCGCCTCCGTACCGCCGGACACCCCCGTACACACCAGCATCACCCGTCGCCGGTCGATCCGGTCCACCAGGGTGCCGAGCACCGGCGCCGCCAGCAGTCCCGGCACGATGCCGAGGACCGCGAAGAGACCGAACCAGGCGACGGAGTCGGTGGAGAGGTAGATCCACAGCGGCAGGGCGAACTCGGTGAGCGCCGAACCCGTCTGCGACACCATCTGCGACGCGGCGACCGCGACGAACCGCCGGGTGTCGCGCCGGGTACGGGAGCCGCCTTCGGCCGCGTCGGGCGGTGCGGTGCGCTCGTGGTGCACCCCGTCCAGCCACCAGGTGGCGCCCTCGGGCCGCCGGTCGCGCGCCAGGGCCGCCGCGGCCCCGCCGTCCGTAGCGGGTCCGTCGTCCGCCGCGCCGCCGCCGGTCGCGCCGTCCGCCGGAACCGGAACCGGAACCGGAACCCCCGCGATGGTGCCGCTCGCGCCGTCCGCCGCCCGCCCGGCACCCACCGCCGGATGGACCGTGGTGAGGATCTCGGCCAGCTCGGCGGCCCGGTGCTTGAGGAAGTAGTGCCCGCCCTCGTCCAGCACGGCCACCGCCGTCGTCGTCCCGAGGAAACCCCACTCCCGGAACCGTTCGCGATGGAACTCCGTCCCCGGGTCCGCGCCGCCGATCACCGAGACCACCGGGGACGAGAGACCGTCACGGGGCCCCGCCAGCCGTTCGGTGAAATACGCCTCCGCGGCCCGGGAGTCCGCCCGGACATTCGCCACGATCGTCGCCAACTGCTCCGGATCCAGACCCTCCAGATCCGCGCCCATCGACCGCAGCCAGTTCAGATGGAGCCGTCCGCTGCGCCGCCGGTCCAGGACCGAGAACCGGGAGAGCAGCCCCAGCAGCCCCTCCGTCGGCCGGGCGAAGGGGAAGATCCCGCCCAGATAGACCGCGGCTGGCTCCCGGCCCGCCGCCGCGAGCAGCCGGGCCAGCTCGACCGCGAGCGCGGCCCCCACCCCGCAGTGCCCGTAGACCGCGACCGGCCCCGGCACCCCCGCCAGCACCTCGTCGGCGCACCGCCGGGCGACCTCCTCCAGCGGCAGCGACTCCTCCGACATCCCCAGGTCGTGCCCCGGGACGGCGACCGCGTGCAGCGCCACGCCGGACGGCAGGGCGTCCGCGAGCGGCTGGTACACCACGGCGCTGCCGCCGCCGTACGGCAGACACACCAGCGAGAGCTCCACGGCGCCCGGCTCCTGGCGGGGTGTCAGCTCGTGCAGCAGCCGCCGCGGTCCGCGATCGGCCTCCGACCGCTCCGCCAGGGCCGCCAGCGCGGCGACCGTACGCTCCTGGAACACGTCCATCAGGGTGATCCGCGCCTCGGCCCCGAGGACCTTGCGCAGGGCCGCCACCATCCGCATCGCCAGCAGCGAGTGGCCGCCGAGATCGAAGAAGTCGTCGTACGCGCCGACCCGTTCGAGCCCGAGCAGCTCGGCCCAGACCCCGGCCACGGCCTCCTCCGCCGGAGTGCGCGGCGCGGTGTACGGGGCGCCGTCCGCGGGTCCCGGCGCCCCCGGCTCGGGCAGCGCCCGCCGGTCGACCTTGCCGTGCGCCTGCCGTGGCAGCTCCGGCAGTACCACGAAGCGCGACGGTACGAGATAGTCCGGCAGCCGCTCCGCGAGCAGCCGCCGCGCCTCGGCGGCCGTCGGCGCCGCCGCGCCGTCGGCGGGCACCAGATAGCCGACGAGTACCTGCTCGCCCGCGGGGCCGCGGGCGGCGGCCACCGCCTGCGCCACCCCCGGCAGCCGGGCGAGATGTGCCTCCGCCTCGCCCAGTTCGACCCGGTAGCCGCGGATCTTGACCTGGTCGTCGCCGCGCCCGAGGAACTCGATCGTGCCGTCCGGCCGGTGCCGGGCCAGATCCCCGGTGCGGTACATCCGGGGCTCCGTACCGGAACCGCCGTCCGGGGCGGAAGCGGCGAAGGGGTCGGTCCTGAACCGTTCGGCGGTCAGCTCCGGCAGCCCCAGATAGCCCCGGGCCAGCCGGTCGCCCCCGATCCACAGCTCCCCGGCCACCCCGGCGGGCACCGGCGCCCCCAGCGGATCGAGGACGTACACCCGGGCACCGGGCAGTGGGCGGCCGATGGGCGTGGTGGGCCCTTCGGCGGGCGCCTCCGGGTCGATCAGCAGCGTCGTCGCGCCGACCGTGGCCTCCGTGGGGCCGTAGTGGTTGACCACCCGGCAGCCGGTACGGGCCGCCGTCGCGGCCAGCCGCCGGCTCCACTCCCAGCCGGACGCCTCACCGCCGAGGATCAGCAGCCGCCGCGGCAGCAGCTCCGCCGGATCGGCCACCTCGGCGCCGAGCGCGGCCAGATGCGAGGGCGTCAGCTTCACACAGTCGATGCGCCGCTCGGCGAGATAACGGGCCAGCTCGGGCCCCGGGGTACGCGGCGCCAGCAGATGCAGACAACCACCGGTCGTCAGCGACAGATAGAGCGTCGTCAGCCCGAAGTCGAAGGCCAGCGACTGAAGGAGGACATAGCGCGCGCCGTCCTCCAGACCGGCCTCGGCGAACCGCTGCCGCACCCCCGCGAGATAGGTCAGCACCTGCCGGTGCTGGACGGCCACACCCTTCGGCGTACCGGTCGACCCGGAGGTGTAGATGACATACGCCAGATCGTCGGGCCCCGCCCCCGCCCCGGGCGGAGTGTCCGGGGCGGCCGCGAGCCGGTCCGCCAGTTCCTCCAGGAGCAGCAGGGGAGCCTCGGTGCCGGAGACCAGGGCGCTCCGCCCGCCCGTGGTGACGATCACCACCGGCCGGGCGTCGGTGAGCATATGGCCGAGGCGCCGCCGAGGCTGCTCCGGATCGAGCGGCACATAGGCCGCGCCGGACCGCAGCACCGCCAGCAGGGCGACCGCCTGCTCCACCCCCTGGTCGAGACAGACCCCGACCAGCGCGTCGGGCCCGGCCCCCTCCGAACGCAGCACATAAGCCAGCCGTTTGGCGCGCCGGTCGAGTTCGGCGAAGGTCAGCGTCTCGTCGCCGTGGACCAGGGCCGTGGCGCCGGGGGTACGTGCCGTCTGCGCGGCGACGGCGTCGGCCAGTGTCGCCGCGACCGGGACGGCACGACCGCTGTCGTTCCACTCCTCCAGGACCCGCCGCCGCTCCCCGGGCGACAGCAGCTCCAGCGCGCCGACGGACGCGGCCGGATCCGCCGAGGCCCCGGCGAGCACGCGCTGCCAGTGCCCGGCCAGCCGGGCGACGGTGTCCGCGTCCCACAGATCGGTGCGGTAGGTGAGGAAGGCTTCGAGTCCTTCGTCGGTCTCGGTGCAGTAGAGACCCAGGTCCAGATGGACCCCGCCGCCGGAGAAGGGGAAGGTCCGCCAGCTCAGGTCCCGTGGGGTGACCGACTGGGCGCGGTGGTTCTGAAGCGCGAACGACACCTGGAACAGCGGCGGACGGCCCACGTCCCGCGGCAGGTCGAGCGCCTCCACCAGCCGCTCGAACGGGGTCTCCTGATGCTGCTGCGCACCGAGGGCCGCGGCCCTGACCCGGGCCAGCACGGTGGCGAATCCGGGCATGGCCGCGTCGCCGGCCGCGTCCCCAGCCGTGTCTCCGGCCGTGTCCCCGGGCACGTCCCCGGCCGCGTCCTCTCCCGCGCCGGGACCGCCGTCCGGGCTCAGATCGGCCCGCAACGGCAGGACCGTACTGAACAGCCCGATCAAACCCTCCGTCTCCTCCGCGGGACGGCCCGCGAACGGTGTGCCCACGGCGAAGTCCCGCCGCCCCGACCAGCGGCCCAGCACCACCTGGAAGGCGGCGAGCAGCGTCATGTAGAGCGTGGCGCCCCGCTCCCGGGACAGCGCCCTGGCCGCCTCGTACACCGTCGGATCCAGCCGGAAGGTGTGCGTGGCGCCGCCGGGACCCGGTACGGCGGGCCGTGGCCGGTCCGTCGGCAGCTCCAGCGGCGGCACCCCGGCCATCGCCTCGCACCAGTACCGCAGCCCGGCCCGGGCCCGGGGCGACTCCTGACGCTCGCGCTGCCAGTGCGCGAAGTCCCCGTACGACACCGGGAGCGCCGGCGGCTCGGGCCGCTCCCCGGCCGCCAGCGCCTCGTAACCGGCGAGGAGTTCGTCGAGGAGGACCCCCGCCGACCAGCCGTCACCCGTCAGATGGTGCTGGCAGACCACCAGGACGTGGTCGTCGGCGCCCAATCGCAGCAGCAGCGCCCGCACCAGCGGCCCCCGCTCGATGTCGAACGGCCGGGCCACCTCCTCCTCGACCGCCGTACGGGCCGCCTCCTCCCGCCGCCCGGCCGGAACGTCCTCCAGGACCACGGTCCGCCACGGCACGGTGAACCCGTCCGCGGGCGCGATCCGCACCACCGGGGTCCCGTCCTCACCGGCGGGGAACGCGGCGCGCAGCGGCTCGTGCCGGACGGCGACCAGCCGCAGCGCCTCGGCCAGCGCGGCGGGCCGCAGCGGACCCGTCAGCCGCCCCGCCACCGGCAGCACGTACGCCGCCGTTCCCGGGGTCAGCTGCTCCACGAACCAGAGCCGTTCCTGGGCGAGGGAGAGGGGTACGGGCGTTCCGCCGGGCCGCGGCGCCACCGTCGTGGCCCGCCCGGCCGCGGGCCGTTCCCGCAGCCGCCGGGCGAGCAGGGCGCGCTGCTCTGCGGTGAGGGTCCGGCGCGGCGCGGGGACGGTCGTCGGGGCGTTGGTCTCGTGCTCCATCACGCCTCCCCGCCGAGCAGTTCGGCGGTGACGGCGTCGACGACGGCGGCCACGGTCGGCTCGTCGTAGAACACCTGGAGCGGTACGTCGGCCCCGATCCGGTCCCGGATCCTGGCCGCGACCTGGGTGATCGTCAGGGAGTGCGCGCCCAGGTCGAAGACGTCGTCGTGCAGGCCGACGGACGGCACACCGAGCACCTCGCACCAGATGCCCGCGATCTCGGCCGTCAGCTCGTCCCACGGCTCGCCGTCCCCGGTCCCGTCACCCGGCGGTCCGCCCGGTACGGCGTCCCGGACGGGTTCGGGCAGGGCCCGCCGGTCCGTCTTCCCGTTGGGCGTCAGCGGCAGCGCGGCCAGCGGATGCACGGCCCCGGGGACCATCACCTCCGGCAGCGTCAGCGCGAGGAAGGCCCGCAGCCCGGCCGTGGTGGGCTCGGGCACCTCCGGCCGCCACACCGGATAGAGGGCGAGCAGCTGTCCCCCCGGCGCCTCGGCGTCACCGCGCACCGCGGCGGCGGCCGCCGCGACGGCCGGGTGCTCCTGCGCCCGGGACTCGATCTCGCCCAGCTCGATCCGGTGCCCGCGCAGCTTGACCTGGTCGTCGGCGCGGCCCAGGCACTCCAGGGCCCCGTCGGGCCCGACCCGGGCGAGGTCACCGGTGCGGTAGTGCCGCGCCCCGGGAGGCGACCACGGGCCGGTGACGAAGCGTTCGGCGGTCAGCTCCGGCCTGGCCCGGTAGCCCCGGGCCAGGCCCGCGCCGCCGATCACCAGCTCACCGGTGACCCCGTGCGGCACGGGCCGCCCGCCGCGGTCGACGACGAGGGCCGTGGTGCCCGCGATCGGCCGGCCGATGTTCACCTCCCGGGGGTCGGCGGGTATCGCGGCGGCCGTGGACCAGATCGTGGTCTCGGTGGGCCCGTAGACGTTCCACAGCTTCCCGACCCGCTCCCGCAGCCCGCGGGCGAGCGGCAGGGGCAGCGCCTCGCCGCCGCACAGGGCCGTCAGGGCGGGCGCGGTGAACCCGGCGTCCAGCATCAGCCGCCAGCCGGACGGCGTGGCCTGGAGATGGGTCACCCGGTGCCGCTCCGCCAGCTCCGTGAGCGCCCGGCCGTCCCGTACCGCCTCGTCCCCGGCGATCACCACCCGGCCGCCCGTGACCAGCGGCAGCAGCAGCTCCAGGGCGGAGATGTCGAAGGAGAGGGACGTGACGGCCAGCCAGACGTCGTCGGGCCCAGAGCCCAGCAGATCGCGGAAGGCCAGCAGCAGATGGGCCAGGGCGCCGTGCGGCACCTCGACACCCTTGGGGCGGCCGGTGGAGCCCGAGGTGTAGATGAGATAGGCGAGATCGTCCGGTCCCGCCGCCGGGGGGAGCGACGATCCGGACCCCGGCCGCCCGGGGCTCGCGAAGACGTCGTCCAGCAGCAGGAGCCGGCCGGGCCCCGCCACCCGGTCCGCCGTGCGCCGCTGCGCCAGGACGACCGGCGCCCCCGCGTCGGTGAGGACGAACGCCACCCGCTCCGCCGGATAGGCCGGATCGACCGGCAGATAGGCGCCCCCGGCGAGACCGACGGCGAGCAGCGCGGCCACGGCCTCCGCGGACCGCTCGGCGCAGACGGCGACCACGGTCCCCGGGCCGACCCCGGCCGCCACCAGGCGCTCCGCGAGCGCCGTCACCACCGTGCCCAGCTCGCCGTAGCCGATGGTCCGGCCGTCGGCGGTGAGCGCCGGACGGTCCCGGTACGCGGCGAAGGCGGCGGTCAGCAGCGCGGGCAGGGTCGCCCCGGCGGCGTCGGCGGCGGGCGCGGGCCCGCGCAGCGGCGCCGACTCGGCGTCGTCGACGAACGGCAGATCGGCCAGCGGTGTCCCGGGCGCATCGGCCACCGAGGCGAGCAGGGCGCGCAGATGGCCCCCGATCCGTTCGGCGGCGGCCGGGGACAGCAGCTCCGTACGGTGCATCAGCCGCACTTCGACCCGGTCGGGCCCGTCCAGGACGTGGACGCGGAGCGCTCCCCGCGCCGTACCGGGGAACAGCACCCAGTCGTACGAGACCGCCAGGCCCGGGAAGTCCACCGGGCCGGTTCTGCGGCGGTAGGTGACGGTCACCGGCGCGGCCGTGACCCCGGGCCGCGCCCCCCGGACGGAGCGCGCCCCGGGGACCGCCCGGTGCGGATAGCAGGCGCGCAGCTCGGCCCGGACGGTCCTGGCGAAGTCGCCGAAGGGGAGACCCGGGTCGGGGGCGGTGACCACCGGCAGCTCATTGGCGTACATCCCGATCCGGCCGGCGTCGTCCGGGGAGCGGGTACCGAGCCCGAGTGCGGCCGCCGGGCGCTCGTTCCCGTACCGCAGCAGCAGGGTGTGCACGGCCGCCATGAACAGTTCGAGGAAGGTGACGCCGAGCTTGTCGGCGGTCACGGCGAGACCGGCGCGGAGCGCCGGGTCGAGGTCGAAGGCGGTCACCGCGCCGGGGCCCGCGCCGCCTTGGGCGGTCTCGTCGGCTCCGCGGGCCAGACCGGGCAGGACGACGGCCGGTTCGGGCAGCGGCCGGTCCGCCCAGTGGGCGACGGCGGCGGCGACCGCCGCGTCGTCCGGCGCGGCGGCCCCGACGAGGCCGCCCGGGGCCGGGGCCGGGAGCGGCTCGGGGACGGGACCCCGGCCGGTGCGGCGGGCGTACGCGGCGGACAGGTCCCTCACGAGGACGTCGGTGGAGGCGCCGTCGAAGACGAGATGGTGCGCCACCACATGCAGCGTCGCGCGCCGCTCACCGGTACGGAACAGGGTGAACCGGGCGAGGGGGCCGGCCAGGAGGTCGAACGGCGCGGCGCTCGCGGCGCGCAGCTCGTCCGCCAGCCGCTCCGGATCGCACCGGCGTACGGCGAGCCCCGGTCTCGCGCCGGGGACGAAGACGGGCGTGCCGTCCTCGTCGCGGACCGTCAGGGAGAGCGCCGGGTGCCGCTCGGTGAGATCGTCGACGGCGGCCGTGAGCGCCGCGGTGTCGAGGGCGCCGTCGAAACGGACGGCGAACGGCAGATGATGAAGGGAGCCGAGCGGGGCGAGCCGCTCGTTGACCCAGAGACCGTGCTGGGCCGGTCCGACGGGAATGCTGGTCACGGGGGTTCCTCAAACTGGTCGGAAGGGGAATTCGGTCGCGCGGGGGGAGAGACGGACGGGGCGGGGGAGGCCCCTGAGCAGAAGAAAGCTGAAAAAGGCTGATAAAGCGGTCGAGCGAGAGAGCCGGGTGCTCCGGCGCGGAAGGGGCAGGACTCAGGGACTCACGGGCTCCGGGGCTCCGATGCTCCAGAACTCAGGAACCCGGGATCCGGGGGACCCGGGAACTCCGGGATTGCGGGCAGGTCGGCAGGGACGGACGGGCCCGGGGCGGGGCCACGGGACACGGCCGGATGTTCCCGGCCGCGCGTTCGTCCCGGATCCGGCGCCGTCGGCGGATCCGGGACGTGCGGTCGTACGGGCTCGGCCGTACGAGACGGGTCGGGCGGGCTCGGGTCAGGCGCCCGCGTCGGTCAGGGCGCGGACGAAGTCATCGGCGAGCGCGGCCACATACGGTTCGTCGAAGGCGAGGGCGTTGTACTGGATCCAGCAGCTCAGCCCGCCGTCGGGCTGCTCCACCACGGTCAGTTCGGGCACCCCGAGGTCGCCCCCGGAGATCGGCCAGGGCACGGTGGTGCCCTTGGGCAGCGTCCACGGCGCGCACGCCAGGCCGGGCAGATGGGCGTCCGCGGCCCAGTTCTCGTAGCGGAGCCAGGCCGGGAAGGTCACCGCGGGGGTGAACTCGGCGTACGGGTACATCTGGTGGTCCAGGGCGCCGGTCGCCGCCCGGCGGACCCGCTCGGCCAGCTCCGCGAAGCCGGGACCGCCCGAACAGTCCACCCGCAGCAGCAGCGACTGCACCAGACAGCCCACGATCCGCTGCTCCTCCGGGCGGGTCCGGCCCGGCACGGGGGTCATCAGCACCAGATCGGTCTGCCCGGAGCGGGCCGTCAGCAGTCCGCTCCACAGGGCGGCGACGGCCATGAAGGGGGTCACCCCGAGGGCCTCGGCCCGCTTCCGCAGCCGCCCGGCGGGGTCCGCGTCGACGGTGAAGGGGCGGGCCACCATATGCACCTGGTCCGCGGCGCGCCGCCCGGGGAACGGGTCGACGGCGGTGGGCGCGCCGTCGAGCGCGGCGGCGAAGTACCGCCGCCCCGCGGGCCATCGGCCGTTCGCCCGGCGGACCAGTTCCTGGTACGGCACGGCGTGCTCGGGCAGCCGGGGCGCGCGGCCCCGCCGCAGGGCGTCGTAGGCGAGCCCGAGTTCGTGCAGCAGCACCCCGACCGACCAGCCGTCGGCGACCATGTGGTGCACGGCCAGCAGGACGATGTGGTCGTCCGGCGCCCGGGTGACCACCAGCAGCCGGGCCGTCGGGTCGGTGCCCAGGTCGGTGAGCCGGTCCCGCTCCGCGATCAGCAGCGCGTCGACCTCGTCGTCGGTCGCGCCGGGCGCGTCCCGCAGGGTGATCCGGGGCCGCGGCTCCGGGTCGAGGACGGTCCTGACCACCCCTGGCACGGGCCCGGGGACGGGGGTGAAGCGGGTACGGAGCGCCGGATGGCGCCGTACGAGTTCGGTCACGGCCCGGCCGAGCGCTTCGGCGTCGAGCCGGTCGGCGACCCGGAACAGCGCCGTCACCGCGCCCACGTCGCGCCCGGACTCCGCGGCCATCCAGTCCAGGAAGTTCTCCTGCTGGGAGGTGAGCGGCACCTCGTGCGGCTGGGCCCGCAGGGCGCGCAGCAGCGGCGACACCACGGCCTTGGGCCTGTCGGCGGCGGCGCCGGCGGCCGTCGGGGCGGTCGCGGCCTCGTCCAGCCACGTGGCCTGGGCGCGCAGCGACGGCCGGCCGAAGACCAGCGCGGCACCGGCGTCCACACCGAACCGCTCGGACAGGGCCGCCGCGAGCTGTACGGCCCGGAAGGAGTCGCCGCCCGCGGCGAAGAACTCCTCCGCCACCGTCCGCACCGGGCGGCCCAGCACCTCGTGCCAGATCTCGGCGAGCCGGATCTCGGTCGCCGTCCCCGGCGCCGGACTCCTGCTCTCCGTCATGTTGCCGGGCGCCGCGCCGTCCACCGGGTCGAACAGAGGCCGCAGCCGGCGCTTGACCACCTTGCCGGTGGCGTTGCGGGGCAGATCGTCCGCGAGCAGGATCCGGACGGGCAGTTCGGCGCGGGCCAGCCGGGTGCTCAGGAAGAGCCGGAGGGCGTCCGGGTCGAGCCCGTCGGCGGCGGGCACCACCACGGCCACCGGCACCGTCCCCATCACCGGGTGGGGTATGCCGAGCGCCGCCGCGTCCGCGACCCCCGGATGCTCGTGCAGGACCTCCTCGATCCGCAGGGTGGAGACCTTCAGGGCGCCGGACTTGATGACATCGCTCTCGCGGTCGACCAGATGGAGGAAGCCCTCGGCGTCCAGCCGCCCGAGGTCCCCCATCCGTACCCAGCCGTCCCGGAACACCTGCGCCGACGCGGCGGCGTCACCGGCGTAGCCGCGCGCGGGACCCGCCTGGCGCAGCCAGACCTCCCCGGTCTCCCCGGCCGGGACCGGTTCGCCGTCGGGGCCCAGGATCCGCAGATCACCCGGGGCCGCGGGACGGCCCACGGAGCCCGGCCGCGCCGGGTCGACCACCATCGACACCTGGGCGGGCGCGGACTCGGCGGAGGTGTAGACATTGACCACCGTGGTGGTGGGCAGGGCCTCGGTCAGTGCCCGGGCGACCGGCGCGGGCAGCGCGGCGGCCGAACAGCTGAGCAGTCGTACGGAGGAGAAGTCTCGGCGCCGTACGACCCCCGAGTTGAGCAGCTCGATCGCCATCGACGGGACGACGAAGACCGTACCGGCGCGCAGTTCCTCCACCGCGCGGCCGAACTCCTCGGCGTCGAAGCGGGGCAGGGCAACGGTGGCCGGAGCACCCGTGAGGGCGCTCAGCACCATCATCTGACCTGCGTTGGTGCCGATCGGGAAGGCGTGCAGGGCGTGCCGGGAATGGGCGTACGGGCGGGGGCGCGGCGCGAGCCGCAGCCCGGCGGTGAGATTGGCGTGCGAGGAGAGCACCCCCTTGGGAGTGCCGGTGGTGCCCGAGGTGCCGACGACCTGGGCCCGGTCCCCGGGCGCGGCCCGATGCGGCGGCTCCCCGGCGCCCGGAGCTCCGGCCGCCTCCACGGTCTCCAGCAGATGGTCGGCGGCTCCTAACGGCCCTTCGAGTACGGGCAGTTCGCCGCCGCGCAGCACCGCGGCGGCCCCGCACAGGGCGGCGAGCCCGGCGGCCTCGTCCTCGGCGGCGTCGCCGCGCAGCGGCAGCCCGGCGGCGCCCGCGTAGTGCAGGGCCAGGAACGCCACCGCGTACCGGTCCCACTCGCGTTCGGTGAACCGCAGGGCCACCAGATCCCCGGGCCGTATCCCGGCGTCCGTCAGTCCCCGGGCGGTCCGAACGGCTCGATCGCGCCAGGAACCGTAGGTGAGCGCCTCACCGCCGCGGACCTGGATCGCGACGTCGTCGGGCTGTTTCGCGGCCCGGTCGTCCAGCAGATCGGGCACGGTGAGCGGAGCGGGCGGTGCGTTGATGGTGCCCTCCAACTTCCAAGATCTGCACGGGAGTCGGCCCGGCAGATGCGGTGAAACGGCGGAGACGGTCTGGGCATAGCGCGCTGTTGTCGCCCTTGGGTATGGTCTGGACCATTGGCGAGTACGGCGAAGGATAGCGCGCCACTGTCGTACTTGTGTCGCAATGATGGAGAGTTCGTGGAAATCGGTGGGGATCGGTCGCGCGAACCGGGCCTCCACCGCAGCTGAACGACCGGGAACACCCCCTCGAATGCGCCGTCGGAGGAGGTTCCCGGACCACCCGCAGCACACCCGAGCGGAGCCGGCACCTCCGGCCGCCGCACCCCGCGCCCCCCGTCCTCCTTCGGACGGCGGGGCGCTCCACCGGGTCGACCGGCCCTCCCGGGCCGCCCGCCGTGCCCCGCCGACGATCTCGGCCGCGCGGCCGCCGGCGGCCCGGGCCGGGAACACCCGGCCCCATCCCATCCGGCCCCCACCCGGGCGCCCTTGACGTGCCCGGGCGAGCGAGGAGGAAGTCACCATGCTGTACGCGGGAATCGCCTGGTCCGCCGACGGCTACGACGTGGAGATCGTCGACGCGGCGGGGGAGCGTGCCCTCGCCCCCACGCACTGGAGCGCCGACCGGGTGCCCGAGCTGACCGCCTGGCTGGAGCGGATCGCCCGGCAGTCCGTCGAGCCCTGCGCC
Organism: Streptomyces sp. NPDC059248; assembly: GCF_042753905.1. NCBI lineage: Bacteria > Bacillati > Actinomycetota > Actinomycetes > Kitasatosporales > Streptomycetaceae > Streptomyces > Streptomyces sp. NPDC059248. Next base: position 18,956 of record NZ_JBHYZV010000089.1, read on the forward strand.
GTCGTCGTGGACAGTACCAACGGGCTGGTGGACGGGTCGCTGACGGCGGCCGGGCTCGATGTCCACCGCGCCGACCCCTGGGTGCTGCCGGACCGGCCCGACTTCGGCTCCGTACCCGCCCGTACCCTGGCCGAACGCGCGAGACGCGACCTCGGGGCCATGTCACCGCTCACCGCCGAGGGCGGCGGGCAGACCGGCCGGGACGACGACTACCACGACGGGATCCGGCGCAGCGCCGGGGCCGAAGCCGAACTCACCCGGCGGGGCCGCTGCTTCCGGCACGGCCCGCGCGACCGGCACGAGATCGCCCTCACCTTCGACGACGGCCCGGATCCCGTACTCACCGGGGAGATCCTGACGATCCTGGCGCGCTATGGCGTACACGCCACCTTCTTCTGCGTCGGACTGCATGTCGCCGCCCTCCCCGACGAGGTGCGGCGGATCGTCGACGCGGGCCACAGCCTGGGCAACCACACCTGGTCGCACCCCTTTCTGCCCGATCTGACGGCTCGCCAGTTCCGGCTCCAGATCGAGCGGACCAACGACGCCTTCGACCGGGCCGTGGGGCGGGTCCCCACGGTCTTCCGGCCGCCCTACGGCTGCCGCACCCCCGAATCGCTGGCCGAACTCCTCGCCGGGGGACCGGCCCTGGCGCTCTGGGACGTCGACTCCTGGGACTGGGCCAGGCCGGGGCCCGAGAAGATCACCCGGACCGTACTCGACCATGTCGCGCCCGGGTCGGTGATCCTGATGCACGACGGCGGAGGCGACCGCCGCCAGAGCGTCGCGGCCCTGCCCGCGGTGATCGAGGGGCTGCTGGAACGCGACTACCGCTTCGTCTCGGCCGACGCGCTGGCGGGCCGTACCGAAGCCCGCTGACGAAACGCGCGGGCGCCCCGGCCGGTGGGCCCGGGCGGCCCGCGGTCGGTGCCGACGGCGACCCAGGGCCGCGGGACCGGCCGGCCGGAGGTCCTTGGAGCGGGGAGAACTGCGCGACGAGCCACGCGGACCGGAGGCCGGCCGGTGTCCGGTGGAAGCGGCTCCTTGTCCGGAGTGCGAGGTCGTGGCAAGCGCGAGAAGCCCTGCCGGCTGATGCGGTCGGGCGTCCGCGACGAGCCACGACCGGCCGGAGGTGGCCGGTGTGCGGTGGCGGGGGCTGTCCGCACCGCGGGCGCGGGCGGCCGGGGAACCCGAAGGCCAGGGGCTACCCGTAAGTGCGGCCGCCGCGGCGGGGGAGGGCCTCCGGGGCCGCGCCCGGACCCGCCGCCGTCTCCAGCGCCAGGTGCAGCTCGGTGCGTACCGTCGCGGACGACAGATCCGCGCCCAGAACCCCGCCGCACTCGGCCAGCCAGGCCGTGAGCGTGCTGCGGTGCACCCCGAGCGCCGCGGCCGCCGGAGCCGTCCGGCCCCGGTGCGCGAGCCACTCGCGGAGCGCGATCCGCAGCCGGGCGTCGAGCGGTTCCAGCACGTCCGCGGCCCAGCGGCGCGCCTCCGCCGGGCTGAGGAGCGCCGTGGGCAGCGCCGGGCGCCGCGGCGGGCGCGACGGAACGCCCGGCAATGCAGGAGCGGTTGGAGCGGACGAGACCGGCGCCCGCAGGGCCAGCAGCAGCCGCGCCTGCACGGTGGCGTCGTCCAGATCGACGACGAGCAGCGCCTCGATGGCGCGCAGCCGGGACCGTACCGTGCCCTCCGACAGACCGAGCGCCCCCGCCGCCGCCAGCGCCGACCCGGTCCGCAGCCGGCACTCCAGGACGCGTCGCCGGTCGTGGCCGAGGGGCTGGAGCACGGCCGCCGACCACGCGGCGAGCCGTTCCGCCGGGATCACCCGCAGCAGTTCGCCGGCCCCGAGGCCGGCGGCGGAGCCGAGCCGGTCCGCGGCCGGGCCCCGCGGCTGCTGACCGGCCTCCGCCCAGGCCGCCGGAATCAGGTCCAGCGGCACCGGCGCCGCCGACGAGCCCGCCAGCCGGTGCTGTTCGGCCACCCGGGACACCAGCGGATGGGCCGGATGGCGCCCGGCCGGTTCGGCGGGCCCGTCGTGGAGGGCGAGCACCACCAGTTCGCCCGCCTCCAGACAGACCAGGACCCGGGTGTCCGCCACCCCCGGCCTGGCCGCCCGCCACAGCGCCTGATGGGCGACCGGTACGGCGTGCCCGGTCAGCCGGTACACCGTGGCGTGTGTGGCGGTCGTACCGCCGAGCACGTCGACGGCGAGCCGGTGCTGTCCGGCCAGCAGCAGCCGGAGCACGGCGGTGTGCAGCCGCTGCTCGGCCCGGCTGGTCTCGTCCGCCCGCCGGGCCCGTACCCGCAGCAGATCAGCCGCGGTCCTGGCGATGAGGGCCACCCGGTCCGCGGGAGTCGTCCGGCCGGGCCCCAGGACCAGCGTCCCGCCCGCCGCGTGATGAATCGTCAGATGGGCGTGGGCCTGGGGGTGCGCCGCGGCCCGCGCGCCCGAAGGCCCGGCGCCGGGCGGCGCGCTGTGTACGGGCCCCGCCACCGGGTCGACCAGGACGGCCCAGCCGTCGGCGAGCGCCGCGGCCTCGGTGATGAGCAGCGCCGCCGAATGGGTCGCCGCGTGGGTGAGCCGCCGTACCGCCAGCAGGTCGCGGGGATCCGCCGTCCGCGGGCCGGGCACGGGCGTCGGC
>NZ_JBHYZV010000089.1:21607-24566 GCF_042753905.1 Streptomyces sp. NPDC059248
GGCGTCGGCCGTGCCCGGCCCGCGCGTCTCGGCGTCACCGGAGCCGGGCCACGCCGCCCCACCCGGCACGTTCGGTCAGCCGGCCGGTGGTGGCGTCCGGCCGCCAGTCGGGCCAGCAGACGAAGCCCGGTTCGACCAGGTCGAGGCCGTCGAAGAAAGCCCGGGTGACGTCCGGCTCGCGGAAGATGTACGGGATGGCGCCCGAGGTGTTGTACTCCTCCTGCACCGCGCGGTGCTCCTCGTCGGACGCGGTGGAGTGGCTGAGGGAGAGATAGCTCCCCGAGGGCAGCCGCTCCACGAGACGCCGCACCAGGCCGAGCGCGTCGGGCCACTCCACGATGTGCCCCAGTACGTCGTTGATCACCAGGGCGACGGGCTCGTCGAGGTCGAGCGTCCGGGCCGCGCCCGCCATGACGGCGTCGGTGTCCCGCATATCCGCCAGGACGTAGTCCATCGCGCCCTCGCGGGTGCTCTCGCCCATCGCGTGGACGTGCAGCAGGACCAGCGGATCGTGGTCCACATAGACGACCCGGCTCTCCGGCGCGATCCGCTGGGCGACCTCGTGGGTGTTGTTGGCGGTGGGCAGCCCGGCGCCGACGTCGAGGAACTGCCGGACCCCGGCCTCCCGGGCCAGCCAGCCCACCGTACGGACCAGGAAGCCCCGCGACTCCTGCGCGAACGGCTCGATCAGCGGGTACTTGGCGCGGTACGCGTCGCCCGCCGACTTGTCGGCGTCGAACCAGTCCTTGCCGCCGAGCCAGTAGTTCCAGACCCGCGCGCTGTGCGCGACGGACTTGTCGATCTGCGGGGGCAGTTTGGTCGGTTCGGTCATTCCAGGGCCTCTTTCGACATATCGGGATGGAGCGCGGTGGCGCAGGAGTAGTCGAGGAGCCGGCGGTAGGCCGTCACGGTGGTGTCGGCGTCCCAGACGTCGGCGGTCCCCGCGAGCCCGCCCTCACGGACGACGTGGTCGGGGATCCCCGGCACGTCGACCCGGAAGAAGGTGAGGGCCGGGATGCCCGTCAGCGCGTGCAGGGGGCTGTCGACGGGGTGGATCTGAAGGGTCGTGTACGGCTGCTCGGCGGCGATCCGCAACGCGGCGACCTGCTCGGCCATCACGTCCGTGCCGCCGACGACGGTCCGCAGGGCCGCGGCCGACATCAGGGCCCAGACCCGGGTCCGCCGCTCGCGCAGCCGATCCCGGCGCTCGGCGAGCAGCTCGGCCCGCCGTTCCCGTTCCGCGCCCGACAGTTCGGGACGCAGGACGTCGTCGACGGCGCGGGCGTAGGCCGGGGTGCGCAGCAGGGCCGGTACGAGAACGGGGTCCCAGCTGCGGACGATACTGGCCGCGGACTCCACGCTCATCAGATCGAACTGCCAGGGCTCCATGACGGACCGCCAGGGATGCCACCAGCCGGGCCGGTTGGCCGCGGCCAGCTTCCCCAGGGTCCCCTCGACCTCGGCGGGTGCCGCGCCGTACGCCGTCAACAGGGTCCTGACCTGGCCCGCGTCGAGGGACGTCTGGGCCTGTTCGATCCGGCGGACCGTCGCGGGATGGGCGCCGAGCGCCTCCGCCGCCGACTCCCGGGAGAGCCCCGCCGCCTCGCGCAGGATCCTGAGCCGCGTGGCCAGCACGAGGTGTGCGAGGGTCCGGCCGGAACGCTCCCGTGCCACGGACGGACACCCCTCTCCGGCAGTTTCCGCAATCTGCGGACAGTGCATACCTTGTCGCTTGCAATCTCCGGGCGCAACCCTTTGTATGTCCACGATCACGCATACGCCGTCCGGGCCCCAACGCCCGGCCGTGAGGGCGTGGTTGCGGTCGAGGGGCCTTACGGGGGTAGGTCCCTCGGCCGGTCTTCCGCCGACGTGCGCGCTCGATCACCGACGTGCGCGCCCGGTAGGCGGTTCGGTCGTCGGTTCGGTCGGCGGTCCGCGCGTGCGCCGCGCCGCGGGTGCCGGTGAGGGCGGCCGCGGGTGTGGGCGACACCACTCCTTCTGGATATCGATAGATATCGCACCCCTTTTCCTTTACGCCCCTTTTGTCCTCCCGGTGTGGGCGTATGCGAAAGGAAGGGTTCGCGCTCCCGAAGGGCATTCCGGACATGTCACGGAATGTTTCTCATATCCCCCAGATATTCCCGCCTGGGACGCACATCACATACGAGGACCCTTAGTGGCGAGGCGATGTTCCGGCTCCCCCGCAGGCGGGTCGGAGCGGGTGCCGTGCGGGGCTGTCCACTATCCCGGTTAGCAGCACGGCATTGTCATCGCTCCCCGTCAACGCTAAGAATCTGCCCACGCCGCCTCCCGGAGTCGTCCCCGCTGACTCCCGTCCCCGTGTGCGGCGCTCCCCGTCCGAAGGGTTACCTCACCATGTCCGTTCTCCGTATGAAGCAGTACCGCGGCCGGTCCGCGACCCGCCGGGCCTGGGCCGGTGGGCTCACTGCCGTGGGCACCCTCGCCGTCACGCTCGCCCTCGTCCCCGGCACCGCTTCCGCCGCCCCGGCCGCCGCCGCGTCCGCTCCGCAGGCCGCCGCCTCGTACGCGAACAACCTCAACGGCTGGATCCTCGAGTCGCTCGACGTCATGCGACTGAACGGCATCCCCGGTACGTACGAGGGTCTGCACCGCAACATCATGCGCGAGTCCAGCGGCAACCCGCTGGCCGTCAACAACTGGGACATCAACGCGATCAACGGAACGCCCTCCAAGGGCCTGCTCCAGGTGATCGACCCGACGTTCCGCGCCTACTGGGTGTCCAGCACCCCGAACGACCCGTTCCACCCGGTCGCCAACATCGTCGCCGCCGCCAACTACGCGGCCGACCGCTACGGCTCCATCGACAACGTCTTCGGCCCTTACTGATCCGTAGAGCCGTAGAGCCGTAGATCTGTAGATCTGTAGGGCATCCCTGGTCTTCAGCGGGCCGGGGCCGGGGACAACCGCGGAAAAGCGG
>NZ_JBHYZV010000089.1:24576-27223 GCF_042753905.1 Streptomyces sp. NPDC059248
GCCCCCAACCCGCTCAACGGCGCCCCCCCCCGGCCCCGGCCCGCTGTTTACACTCGCTCCGCAGGCCGGCACCGCGCCGGCACTCCGTCGGCGAAGAGCCGAAGCGCAGAGACAGAGGGGGAGCGGATCATGACGCGTCACGACGACCGCGCCCGCACCCCCCGCCCCCGGTACGACGTGATCCCGGTGTCCTCGTACGACCGGTGACGGCTGCGCGCCCGCCACCGGACCCTCCGACGCCCCGTACCGCCCCCCACTGCCGGCCCGCCGCCGTACGCGACCCCGTCGCCGTGCCCGGTCGCGGCCGATCGCCGCCGGGGGCGTGGTCGGCCCGTGCCCGGCACGGGCCGCCGTACGGCGCACGCCGTACATCGTCGGAGACATCGCGCCGCCCCGTTCGACACCTCTCGAAAGGCCGAGGGCCGTGCGCAACGACCTCACCCGCGCCACCACCGTCCGTCCCACCGTCGCTCCCACCGCCCGTACCGCGGTCAGTACGCCGGTCCGTACCGCGGCCCGTACCGCCGTCCCCGCCGGGACCGGCGACCTGGCGGCCGTACGCAATCTGGGCATCCTCGCCCATGTGGACGCGGGCAAGACCACCGTCACCGAGCGGATCCTGTATCTGACCGGCACCACCCACAAACGCGGCGAGGTCCACGACGGCACCACCGTCACCGACTTCGACCCGCAGGAGCGCGACCGCGGGATCACCATCTTCGCCGCGGCCGTCAGCTGCGACTGGGACGGCCACCGGATCAACCTCATCGACACCCCAGGGCACGTCGACTTCGCCGACGAGGTCGAACGCTCCCTCCGGGTCCTCGACGGCGCGGTCGCCGTCTTCGACGCGGTCGCCGGGGTCGAGCCGCAGACCGAGTCGGTCTGGCGGCAGGCGGACCGGTACGGAGTTCCGCGGATCGCGTTCGTCAACAAGATGGACCGCGCGGGGGCGGACCTCGACGCGACGGCCGCGGCGATCCGCGACCGGCTGGACACCGTGCCGCTCGTCGTCCACCTCCCCATCGGGCGGGAGAACGGCTTCACCGGCGTCGTGGACCTCCTCCGTATGCGGGCCCTGACCTGGGAGCCCGGCGCCGACTCCGTCACCGAGGGGCCGGTACCGGCCGGCCTCGCCGATGAGGCGGCCCGCCGCCGCGCGCTGCTCGCGGAGTCGGTCGCCGAGCTGCACATCGGTGCCCTGGAGGAGTTCCACACCGACGGGACCGTCACGGCCGGGACCCTCGCGGCGGCGCTGCGGGAGCTGACCCGCGACGGCGAAGCTGTGGCCGTGCTGTGCGGCTCCGCGTACCGCAACATCGGTATCGAACCGCTGCTCGCGGCCGTCGTGGACTGGCTGCCGTCCCCGCTCGACGTACCGCCGGTACGGGGCACGGCGCCGGGCGGCGCGGAACACGGGGAGCGGCGGGACCCGGACCCGGCGGAGCCGTTCGCCGGGCTCGTCTTCAAGGTGACGGCGACCGCCACCGGGCGGCTGACGTTCCTGCGGGTGTACGCGGGCACGATCGGGCGCGGGGACACCGTGCTGGACGCGGGCGCCCGGCGCACCGAGCGGATCGGCCGGATCCTGCGGGTCCGCGCCGACCGGCACACCGAGGCCGACCGCGCGGTCGCCGGTGACATCGTCGCCGTCGTCGGGGTCAAGGCGGCCCGCGCCGGGGCGACCCTGTGCGCGCCGTCGGCACCGCTGGTGCTGGAGCCGCCCGGGGTGCCCGAGCCGGTGGTGTCGGTGGCCGTCGAGGCCCGGCGCGCCCTCGACACCGACCGGCTCGCCGTCGCCCTGGCACGGCTCGCCGACGAGGACCCGTCGCTGACGGTGCGGACCGACCCCGAGACCGGTCAGACCGTGCTGTCGGGGATGGGCGAGCTGCATCTGGAGGTGGCCGTGGAGAAGATCCGCCGCGACCAGGGCCTGGAGATCACGGTCGGGCGGCCCCGGGTCGCGTACCGGGAGACCGTGGTCGAAGGCGTACGAGGACGGGTGTACCGCCATGTGAAGCAGGACGGCGGCGCCGGACAGTTCGCGCATGTCGTCATCGACGTCGAGGCGCTGGACCCGCCCGGCGGCGACGGCGCGGAGCCCCTGGTGTTCACATCCGCCGTCACCGGGGGCCGGGTACCGAAGGAGTACGTGCGCGCGGTCGAGGCCGGCTGCCGCGACGCGCTCGCCGAAGGGCCGCTCGGCGGCCATCCGGTGACCGGTCTCCGGGTGGTCCTGACCGACGGGGCGACCCACCCGAAGGACTCGTCCGAGCTCGCCTTCCGCGCGGCGGGGCGCTTCGCCCTCCGCGAGGCGCTGCGTGCCGCGCGGATGGTGCTGCTGGAGCCGGTTGCCGAGGTCACCGTCGTCGTGCCGGACGACGCGGTCGGCGCGGTACTCGGCGATCTCGCGGCCCGCCGGGGCCGGGTCTCGGGCTCCACCGCCCGGGGCGGCACCTCGGTGGTCACGGCGACGATGCCCCTGGCGGAGCTGTTCGGCTACGCGACCCGTCTGCGCGGCCGCACCCGCGGCCGGGGCACCTTCACGGCCCGCCCCACGGGCTACGCCCCGGCTCCGGCGACGGGGGCGGGTGCGGGGACGACGGGCTGTTCGGGGCAGGCGCGGGCCCGGAGTGATCTCCGGGCC
>NZ_JBHYZV010000090.1:0-26643 GCF_042753905.1 Streptomyces sp. NPDC059248
GGCCCGGACTGATGTCCGGGCCCGGCCCTTCCGTACAGACTGCCGACGGTTACGCGCTCAGCGCGTCCCTGCCCGTCAGTTGTCGTCCTCGTCGATCAGGAAGCCGCGCATCGGCGACGGCGCCTGCTGCATCGGCTGCGGAGCCTGCGGGCGGACCGGAGCCATCGGCTGGGTCATCGCGGGCGCCATCTGCTGCTGACCACCGTACGAGGGACCGCCACCGCCCATCGGCGAGCCGCCCATCGAGGGGCCACCGCCCATGGAGTGCCCCATCGAAGGCGCTCCGGCGGAGGCCATCGAGGGCGCCGGCGGCAGCGAGGCGGCGGCCGGGGTACGCGGCGGGGCCAGGGAGTCGTCGGCCTGGGTCTCCAGCTGACGCAGCTGGCTCTCCAGGTACGACTTCAGCCGGGTACGGTACTCCCGCTCGAAGCCGCGCAGGTCCTCGACCTTGCGCTCCAGCGTGGCGCGGGCCGACTCCAGCGACCCCATCGCGACACGGTGCTTCTCCTGGGCGTCCCGCTCCAGCGCGTCGGCCTTGGCACGGGCGTCCCGCTCCAGACCCTCGGCACGCGAACGCGCCTCGCCCACGATCTTGTTGGCCTCGGCACGGGCCTCCGCGATCGCCTGGTCGGCGGTCTGCTGCGCCAGGGAGAGCACCCGGGCGGCGCTGTCGCCACCGGGACCGCCCTGACCGGGCATCTGCTGCGGGTGGCCGCCCATGGGGCCGCCCTGCATCTGACCGGGGCCACCCATCGGGCCGCCCTGCATGGGTCCGCCCTGCATGCCGCCCATCTGCGGACCGCCCATGGGGCCGCCCTGCATCTGACCGGGGCCGCCCTGCATCTGGCCCGGCACGCCCTGCATCTGACCGGGACCACCGTGACCCGGGCCGCCCTGCATCTGACCGGGACCACCGTGGCCACCGTGACCGGGGCCGCCCTGCATCTGCCCAGGGCCGCCCTGCATCTGGCCGGGGCCGCCGTGGCTGGGACCGGCCGGCAGCTGCGGTGCGCCGCCCGGCAGCTGGGGGGGACCCATCTGCTGCGGCTGCTGCTGCTGGACCGGGGGTCCGGATATGGCGGCGGGCACGGGTCCCTGGGGCCGCTGGTCCTGCTGCTCGGGACCGGGTCCCTTCCGCATGCCCTGCTGCTGGTTCTGCGCCGCCGCTCGGGTCGCCGCGGCCAGCTTGGCTCGCAGGTCCTCGTTCTCGCGGAGCAGGCGGGTCAGTTCGGATTCGACCTCGTCGAGAAAGGCATCGACCTCGTCCTCGTCATAGCCTTCTCGGAGCCGGACGGTCGTGAACTGCTTGTTCCGCACGTCCTCGGGGGTCAGCGGCATCTCTTCTTCACCTCTAGTAGTCGTCGGCAGTCGGCAAGACCGTATCGTCCACAGTTACCCCGTTCATCCCGCGAACCGTCCCACGACGGAGATCAGGATGTAGACGATGATCATCAGAACGAAGAAGGACAGATCGAGTGCCACGCCCCCGAAACGCAACGGCGGGATGAACCGCCGAAGAAGCTTGAGCGGTGGATCGGTGACAGTGTAGGTGGCCTCAAGGACGACCACCATCACCTTCCCGGGTTGCCATGAACGGGCGAACTGGAAGACGTAGTCCATGACCAATCGGAAGAACAGCACGACCAGGAAGCACACCAACGCGATGTAGACCACCTGTAGCGCAACACCCATGCCGTGCTTCCCTCTCCCCTGTGCTCTCTCGGTCCGGCCTCGTGGCCGGGAGTCCCGATGACACTCTTCTCAGCTCTGGTTGAAGAATCCGCCCTCTGCGATACGGGCCTTGTCCTCCGCCGTGACATCGACGTTAGCAGGCGACAGAAGGAAGACCTTCTGGGTCACCCGTTCAATACTCCCGTGGAGACCGAAGACGAGTCCGGCGGCAAAGTCGACAAGTCGCTTCGCGTCGGTGTCGTCCATCTCCGTCAGATTCATGATCACCGGAGTGCCCTCACGGAAGTGTTCCCCGATGGTACGGGCCTCGTTGTAGGTCCGCGGGTGCAACGTGGTGATGCGGTACGGCTCCCGCTCGGACACGACCTTGGGCATGATCACCGGTGCGTTCTTCTCCAGGCTCGGACGTTCTGGTGTGATGGATGCCACGGGGGCGATACGGGCCGGGCGCCCGCTGTCGACGGGCATGGCGGCCGCGATGTGCGCCACCGGCTCGCGCGGCGCGGGGGGTTGCGCCACCCGCACCGGCTCCTCCCGTTCCAGCTGGTGCGGGGGCTGGTGCCGCCGGTGGTCCCGCTCGGGCTCCGGCTCGGGTTCGAAGTCGTCGTCGGGGTCGAAGCCCCGGCCGTCGTACCCATCGTCCTCCACGAGGCCGAGGTAGACCGCCATCTTGCGCATCGCGCCGGCCATGCTCTGAGTCCTCCGCTCTGTGGTGGATCGCCTTGTTGCCGATGTCGCAGTGTCACCAAGTGTCCGCGATCCACGTGTCACACCCGCTTTTTGGCGGAAATGACCATATTTTCTGCTGTGGTCCGACTTGCTTCGCGACGTTACCCGAGCCGGGGACGGACTCCGAGTACCGCAGTGCCGACGCGCACATGTGTCGCACCGGCCGCCACGGCCTCCTCGAGGTCCGCGCTCATCCCCGCGGAGACCATGTTCGCAGCAGGATGCCCCGCGCGCAGGCGCGATGAGAATTCCCTCAACTGCTCGAAGGCCGCTCCCGGCCGTCCCGCGAAAGGCCCGGCCAGCGGCGCGACCGTCATCAGACCACCGAGCCGCAGTCCCGGCGCGGCCTCCACCGCGGCGGCCAACTCCTCGATCCCCCCGGGCGCGACACCGCCCCGCTCACCGCGGGCGGCCCCCTCCCCGGCGTCGAGGGCGACCTGGATCAGACAGCCGATCTCCCGTCCGGCCGCCTCCGCGGCGCCGGAGAGCGCTGTGACAAGTCTTACTCGGTCGACGGACTGCACCAGATCGGCATAACGCACCACCGAACGAACCTTATTGGTCTGCAACTGACCGACAAAGTGCCAGCTGAGATCGAGATCGGCACAGGCCTCGGCCTTGGGCGCGGCGTCCTGGTCGCGGTTCTCCGCCACATGGCGTACACCGAGTTCATGAAGGATCCGTACATCGGACGCGGGATACGTCTTGGTGACGACGATCAGCGTCACCTCTTCCCGCTTCCGCCCCGCGGCGGCGCAGGCGGCGGCGATACGTTCCTCCACCGCCGCCAGATTCGCGGCCAGTTCGGTCCGGCGCTCCGTCATGTCGTCTCCCTCCCGGGCCCGTCCGGCCGCTCGATCCAGACATATCCGGCGAGCCGCCCGGTGGTGCGGTCCCGGCGGTACGAAAAGTGGTCCGCGGACTCCAGGGTGCAGACGCCCGTGTCCTGACGGTCCACCACCCCGAGCCGGGCGAGCTGGGCGTGGACCGCGGCGGCGACGTCCACGGCCGGGGTGCCCCAGCTCGTGGTGGCCCGGGCGGCGGGTTCGACCGCGGCCACCTCGGTACGCATCGTCTCCGGCACCTCGTAACACCGGCCGCACACGGCCGGTCCGGTCCTGGCGGTGATCCGCTCCGGCCGGGCGCCGAGGGCGACCATCGCCTCGACCGCGGCGGGGACGACCCCGGCCACCATCCCGGGCCGGCCCGCGTGGGCGGCCCCGGCGACCCCGGCGACCGGGTCGGCGAGCAGGACCGGGACGCAGTCGGCGGTCAGCACGGCGAGCGCGAGCCCCGGGCGGGCGGTGACCACCGCGTCCACCGAGGGCACCGGGCCCTCGCCCCAGGGCCCGTCGACCACGGCGACGTCCCGGCCGTGGACCTGGTTCATCCAGACGACCCGGGCCGGGTCGAGTCCCAGCGACTTCGCGGCGATCGCCCGGTTGGCCGTCACGGCCGCCGGGTCGTCGCCGACCGCGCCGCCGAGGTTCAGCTCCTCGTACGGAACGGCGCTCACCCCGCCCCACCGGTCGGTGAAGGCGAAGCGCGCGCCGTTCTCGTGTATCGCGTCGTGCCCCACGGTCACTTCAGGAAGTCCGGCACGTCCAGCTCTTCGGCGGAGGTGTCGCTGTAGGAGCGGGTCGACGGCACCTGCGGCGCCGGGGCGGGGGACTCGGCCCTCACCGGCTCGGGGGCCGGGGGCTCGTCGCGGACCGGGACGGTGCCGAGGCCACCGGAGCGGGAGGGCGTCTCGGCCGGACGGGCCGCGGCCGGGGCGGGCTCGTCGCGCTTGGCGGCGGAGGAGCCGAGGACGGTGTCGCGCCGGGCGGGCGGCTGGCCGCCGTCGAAGCCGGCCGCGATCACGGTGACCCGGACCTCGTCGCCGAGCGCGTCGTCGATGACCGCGCCGAAGATGATGTTCGCCTCGGGGTGGGCGGCCTCGCTCACCAGCTGGGCCGCCTCGTTGATCTCGAAGAGACCGAGGTCGGAACCGCCGGAGATGGAGAGCAGCACCCCGCGGGCGCCGTCGATGGACGCCTCCAGCAGCGGCGACGAGATCGCCATCTCGGCGGCGGCCACCGCGCGGTCGTCGCCGCGGGCCGAGCCGATGCCCATGAGGGCCGATCCGGCCTCGGACATCACGGACTTGACGTCGGCGAAGTCGAGGTTGATCAGGCCGGGGGTGGTGATCAGATCGGTGATCCCCTGGACGCCGGAGAGCAGCACCTGGTCGGCGGACTTGAACGCGTCGAGCACGCTGACCTGGCGGTCCGAGATGGACAGCAGCCGGTCGTTGGGGATGACGATGAGGGTGTCGACCTCTTCGCGGAGTTCGGCGATGCCGTCCTCGGCCTGGTTGGCCCGGCGCCGGCCCTCGAAGGTGAAGGGACGGGTCACCACACCGATCGTCAGGGCGCCCAGGGAGCGGGCGATATTGGCGACGACGGGGGCGCCGCCGGTGCCGGTACCGCCGCCCTCGCCCGCGGTGACGAAGACCATGTCGGCCCCCTTGAGGACCTCCTCGATCTCCTCCCGGTGGTCCTCGGCGGCCTTGCGGCCGACGGCCGGGTTGGCGCCGGCGCCGAGCCCGCGGGTCAGTTCACGGCCGACGTCGAGCTTGACGTCGGCGTCGCTCATCAACAGCGCCTGTGCGTCGGTGTTGATCGCGATGAACTCGACGCCCTTGAGGCCGACCTCGATCATTCGGTTGATGGCATTGACACCACCGCCGCCGACACCGATGACCTTGATGACTGCGAGGTAGTTCTGCGGTGCTGCCACGTCGAAGGCCTCTCGCCTCGAAAATATGTGTTGCCGTGGTGCGGTCGCGCACCCCGGCGACGGATGCCGATGGGACGGTCCGGAGCGCCGACCCGAACCCTAACCTTGAAGTTTAGGGTTACCAGTGTGTCCGTTCCTTGGACTCTTCCGAACAGGACACTAAGTCGACACGTGGCGCGCGTTCAATGAACACGCCGAACGTCCCGTTTTTCTTTTCACCCTATGTGATCAGCCGTTGCGCGCACCACCCAGGGGGCGGGGCCTGCGCATATGTGCGTCAACTCCCCGACACGGCGGGGGCGGTGGGCGCGCTGACGTCGTAGCCGCGGGCCTTCGGCGCCGCCTTCATCAGGGCCGTCAGCGCCCGGGCTTTCTGTTCACCCTTTTCGGGGCTGCCCCAGACGACTCGCCGCCCCCCGGCGAGTTCGGCGGTGATGTCGTCATATGAACGGACCACCAGCGCACGGAGTTCGGCCGATACCTTCGGGGGCAGTTCGCGCCGGACCCGGACGGCCTCGGCGACGAGCCGGTCGGCACCGAACCGCCGCAGACTGGGCGATCCGGACGCGTCCAGGCGTAGCCGGGGTACGGCTCGGGGTGCCCGGTCGACGGTGGCGAACCGTACGCCGTCCTCGTCCACTTCGACGAAGCGCGCGCCCTGCTCCAGGACGAGGACGGGTCGTCGTTCGATGACGTCGAGGACGATCCCGCCGGGCCAGGAGCGGGAGACCTGGACCGAGTCGATCCGGGGCAGCCGGGACTCCAGCCGGGACTCGACCGCGTCGGTGTCGACGGATACCAGCGGTCCGCCGGTCGGCACCCGGGCCGCCTCGACGACCTGTTCGGAGGTCAGGACCCGGGTACCGGTGGCCTCGACGGTACGGACCCGGAACCAGGAGGAGCCGTAGAGCGCCCACAGCACTCCCCCGGCCAGGGTGAGCAGCGCGAGGGCGATCAGCAGGGTCCTGGGGCCGCCGGGGATCCGGGCCCGCCGGCCGCGCGGGCGCTCCGGCGGTCCCGTAGGCGGTGTGCGCACCCCGCGGTCCGCGGTGGTCGGTCCGGCCACGCTCCCCGTCTCCTTCCGGCTGGCTCCCAGCCCCGGCGGCGGCTCACCCCTGACGGCGGGCCGCGATCGCCTCGTACACCATGCCGACGAGGAGGTCGTCGGCGTCCCTGCGGCCGAACTCGGCGGCTGCACGGGACATCTCGTACAGCCGGTGCGGATCGGCCAGTACCGGGAGGACGTGGTCCTGGACCCACTGGGGCGTCAGTTCGGCGTCGTCCACCAGCAGTCCGCCGCCCGCCTTGACCACCGGCTGGGCGTTGAGCCGCTGTTCGCCGTTGCCGATGGGCAGCGGGACATAGGCGGCCGGGAGCCCGACGGCGGAGAGTTCGGCGACGGTCATCGCGCCCGCGCGGCAGAGCATCATGTCGGCCGCGGCGTACGCGAGGTCCATCCGGTCCACGTACGGTACCGGGATGTAGGGCGGCATTCCGGGCATGTTCTCGGCGCGCGGCAGTTCGTTCTTGGGCCCGACCGCGTGCAGGATCTGGATACCGGAGCGCTGAAGCAGCGGGGCGGCCTGCTGGACGACCTCGTTGAGCCGTCGCGCGCCCTGCGAGCCGCCCGAGACCAGCAGGGTGGGCAGCTGGGGGTCCAGCTGGAAGGCGGCGCGCGCCTCGGGGCGCACGCGGGCGCGGTCGAGGGTCGCGATGGAGTGCCGGAGCGGGATGCCGATATAGCGCGCGCCCCGGAGTTTGCTGTCCGGGGTGGAGACGCCGACTCCGGCCGCGTACCGGGAACCGATCTTGTTGGCGAGGCCGGGCCTGGCATTGGCCTCGTGGACGACGATGGGCACGCCGCGCCGCTTGGCCGCGAGATAGGCGGGCAGGGCGACATAACCACCGAAACCGACCACGCAGTCGGCCTTGGTGCGCTCCAGGACCTGCTCGGCGGCCTTGATGGTGCCGCGCAGCCGCCCCGGGACGGTGATCAGCTCCGGGGTCGGTTTGCGGGGCAGCGGTACGGCGGGGATGAGGGCCAGCTCGTAGCCGCGTTCCGGGACGAGCCTGGTCTCCAGGCCGCGTTCCGTGCCCAGTGCCGTGATGCCCACGGTCGGGTCCTGCCTGCGCAGGGCGTCCGCGAGGGCGAGCGCGGGCTCGATGTGGCCGGCGGTCCCCCCACCGGCGAGTACGACATGCACCGAAATTCACCGCTCTCCGGACGGACGCCTGGTGACGCGCCGTCTCATCGTCTTCCATCTCACGCCTGGCTTACGCACCGCCAGGGCCGACTTCGCCGCGGGCTCGGCCCGGGCGAAGGCGATCAGCAGCCCGATCGCGAACATGGTCGGCAGCAGGGCCGACCCTCCGTAGGAGAACAGCGGGAGCGGAACCCCGGCGATGGGCAGCAGCCCGAGCACCGCACCGATGTTGACCACGGCCTGCACCGTGATCCAGGTGGTCACCCCTCCCGCGGCGTACCTCACGAAGGGGTCCTCCGTGCGTCCGGCCACGCGGATACCCGCATAGCCTAGAGCCGCGAACAGGGCGAGTACCGACAGCGTCCCCGCGAGACCCAGCTCCTCACCGGCGATGGCGAAGATGAAATCGGTATGGGGCTCCGGCAGTTGTCCCCATTTTTCCACACTGGCTCCGAGGCCGGAACCGAACCATCCGCCGGAGGCCAGGGCGTAGATCCCGTGGACGGCCTGCCAGCACTGCCCCTGGGGGCCCAGATCGATGGCGCCGATGCACTCCAGCCGGGACATCCGGTTCTCGTTCGTCCGGATCAGCATCAGTCCCACCAGGGCGGAGACGCCGAGGACCCCGGCGAAGAGCCGGGTGGGGGCGCCCGCCAGCCAGAGCAGGCCGAAGAGGATCGCGGCGAGGATGATCGCCGTGCCCATGTCGCCGCCCAGCATGATCAGCCCCAGCAGCAGGAAGGTCACCGGTACCAGCGGTACCAGCATGTGCTTCCACTGGGCCAGCAGCCGCCGGTCGTGTTTGCGGGCGAGCAGATCGGCGCCCCAGAGGATGAGCGCCAGCTTGCCGAACTCACTCGGCTGGAGCTGGAACGAGCCGCCGAGGGAGAGCCAGTTCTGGTTGCCGCCGACCGAGACCCCTATCCCGGGGATCTGGACCAGCACCATCAGACAGACGGTGCCCATCAGCAGCGGATAGGCCAGGGCCCGGTGCAGCCGCAGGGGCGTACGGGAGGCCAGCAGCAGCAGCCCGGTGCCGATCAGGGCCGCCAGGAACTGCTTGCGGAAGAAGTAGGAGCCGGGGAGGGAGAGTTCCAGCGCCTTGATCATCGACGCGGAGTAGACCATCACCAGACCGAGCACGGTGATCAGCAGACTGCTGCCGAGGATCACGTAGTACGCGGTCAGGGGCCGGTCCCAGGCCCGGCGGGCCCGTTCGTACAGCCGTCGCGCCCCCCGGCCGCCCGACGGGGCCGGCGATCCCCCGGACCCGGAGGGGCCGCCCGCGCGGGGGACGCGCGGGACCGGGCCCGCGGGCCGGCCGGCACTCCCGGCACCGCGGGTACGACCGCGCGGCGCGCGGCCCGCGCCGCCCTCCCCGACCCGGGCCAGGGCCGGTACGGGCGCGTACCGCGGCCGCAACATGTCCAGCAGGCGCATCGGCGCTGTCCCCTCCAGTCGGGCCCGGTGCGCCGCCGTGCGCCCCGTTGGGCCGGGGCGCACGGTACACGCGCGGATCGGGCCGGTCAGGCGCGCTGGGCCGGGTCCGGCGCGGCGAGACCGCGGACCGCTTCCGCGAAGGACTCGCCCCGCTTGTTGTAGTTCACGAACATGTCCATCGAGGCACAGGCCGGGGCCAGCAGGACGGTGTCGCCCGGCCGGGCGAGCCGCTCCGCCTCACGGACCGCGGCCTCCATCGCCCCAGTGTCCGTCCGGTCGAGGTCCACGACCGGCACATCGGGGGCGTGTCGCGCGAGGGCTTCGGCGATCAGGGCCCGGTCGGCGCCGATCAGCACCGCGCCGCGCAGCCGCCCGGCGGCCCCCCGCACCAGGTCGTCGAAGGTGGCGCCCTTGGCGAGGCCGCCCGCGATCCACACGATGGTGTCGTAGGCCGCGAGGGACGCCTCGGCCGCGTGGGTGTTGGTCGCCTTGGAGTCGTCGATGTACGCGACCCCGTCGACGTCGGCCACCTTCTCGATCCGGTGCGGGTCGGGCCGGAAGGCCCGCAGTCCGTCGCGTACGGCGCTCGCCGGGACGCCGTAGGCGCGGGCCAGCGCCGCCGCCGCGAGGGCGTTGGCGATGTTGTGCGGCGCCGGGGGCTCCACATCGGTGATCTCGGCCAGCTCCTGGGCGTGCTCCCGCCGGTTCTCCACGAAGGCCCGGTCGACCAGGATGCCGTCGACGACGCCGAGCTGGGAGGGTCCCGGGGTGCCGAGCGTGAAGCCGACGGCCCGGCAGCCCTCGACCACATCGGCCTCGCGGACCAGGTCCTCGGTGGCCGGGTCGGCGGCGTTGTAGACGCAGGCGACCTCGTTGCCCTCGTAGATCCGGCCCTTGTCGGCGGCGTACGCCGCCATCGAGCCGTGCCAGTCGAGATGGTCGGGGGCCAGATTGAGGACCGCGGCCGAGTGGGCCCGCAGCGACGGCGCCCAGTGGAGCTGATAGCTGGACAGCTCGACGGCGAGGACGTCGTACGGCTCGTCGGCGAGGACGGCGTCCAGCAGCGATACGCCGATGTTGCCGACGGCCGCCGTGCGCAGTCCGGCCGCCTCCAGGATCGCCGCGAGCATCCGGACCGTGGTGGTCTTGCCGTTGGTCCCGGTGACGGCGAGCCAGGGCGCCGGGGCCCGGCCCGACGGGGTCTCCCGCAGCCGCCAGGCCAGTTCGACATCTCCCCAGATCTCCACACCGGCCGCCGCGGCGGCAGCGAAGAGGGGCTTGTCGGGGCGCCAGCCGGGGGCGGTGACGATCAGCTCGGTGCCGTCGGGGAGGGTGTCCCCGTCGCCGAGCCGGACCGTGATCCCCCCGGCCTCCAGCTCCTTGGCCTGGGCCGCGGCCCGCTCGTCGGCGCCGTCGTTGACGACCGTGACGAGCGCGCCGAGCCCGTGGAGGACCTTCGCGGCGGGGACTCCGGAGACCCCGAGCCCGGCGACGGTGACCCGCTTGCCCGCGAGCTCCTCACGCGTACTCACTTGTCCGCCGCCCAGCCCGCGTAGAAGAGACCGAGGCCGACGATCACGCACATGCCCTGGATGATCCAGAACCGGACCACCACAAGGACTTCGGACCACCCCTTGAGTTCGAAGTGGTGTTGCAGGGGGGCCATGCGGAAGACGCGTTTCCCGGTGAGCTTGAAGGAGCCGACCTGGATGACCACGGACATGGTGATCAGGACGAAGAGTCCGCCCAGGATGGCCAGCAGCAGCTCGGTACGGGAGCAGATCGCCAGACCGGCGAGCGCGCCGCCGAGGGCGAGGGATCCGGTGTCGCCCATGAAGATCTTGGCGGGCGAGGTGTTCCACCACAGGAAGCCGAAGCAGGAGCCCATCAGGGCCGCCGCCACCACGGCGAGGTCGAGCGGGTCGCGTACCTCGAAACACGCCTCGGGATTGGTCAGTGACGAGGCGTTGGCGCAGGACTCCTGGAACTGCCACAGACCGATGAAGGTGTAGGCGCCGAAGACCATCACCGACGCGCCGGTGGCCAGACCGTCCAGACCGTCCGTCAGATTCACGCCGTTGGACATGGCCAGGATCATGAAGAGCGCCCAGACCACGAAGAGCACCGGACCGATGGCCCAGCCGAAATCCGTGATGAAGGAGAGCTTCTCCGAAGCCGGGGCGTTGCCCCGGGCGTCCTTGAACTGGAGCGCCAGCACCGCGAAGGTGATGCCGACGATCAGCTGCCCGGCCATCTTCGCCTTGGCCCGCAGACCGAGCGACCGCTGCTTGACGATCTTGATGTAGTCGTCGAGGAACCCGACCACACCCATTCCGGCCATCAGGAACAGGACCAGCAGCCCGGAGTAGGTGACCTCGCCGCCGGTGAAGACCTTGGCGAGGGCGTACGCGATCAGGGTGGCCAGGATGAAGGAGATACCGCCCATGGTGGGCGTCCCCTTCTTGCTGCCGTGGCTGCGCGGTCCGTCGTCCCGGATGAACTGCCCGTACCCCTTGCGGGCCAGCAGCTTGATCAGCAGCGGCGTACCGATGAGCGACAGGAAGAGCCCGATGGCCCCCGCGAAGAGGATCTGCCTCATCGGCCGGCACCCCGCCCGCCCGCGGGCACTGCCGCGTCATCGATCAGCGTCTGCGCGAGCCGTTCCAGACCGGCCGATCTGGACGCCTTCACCAGCACGACGTCTCCTGGGCGCAATTCACTGCGCAACAGGTCGGCCGCCGCCTGTGCGTCGGACACGTGCACCGACTCCTCACCCCACGAACCCTCGTTATATGCGCCCAGTTGCAGCCAGGACGCTTCCCTGCCCCCGACTGCGACGAGCTTGCTGACGTTGAGCCGGACGGCGAGCCGTCCGACCGCGTCGTGCTCGGCGAGTGCATCGTCGCCGAGCTCCGCCATGAGACCGAGCACCGCCCACGTCCGTCCCCCCCGGCTCCGCGCGTCCTGGCCCATGGCGGCCAGTGCGCGCAGGGCGGCCCGCATGGACTCGGGGTTCGCGTTGTAGGCGTCGTTGACGATCGTCACACCGTCCGGACGCTCGGTGACCTCCATACGCCAGCGGGAGAGGGTGCCGGCCTCGGAGAGCGCGCTGGCGATCTCGTCGACGGGCATGCCCAGCTCATGGGCGACGGCGGCCGCGGCGAGCGCGTTCGACACGTGGTGCTCACCGTACAGCCGCATGGTCACTTCGCCGCACCCGGTGGGGGTGTGAAGCATGAAGGCGGGGCGACCTTGCCGGGTGAGCCGGACATTCTCGGCACGGACGGCGGCGGTCGGCGCCTCTCCGAAGTACACGACACGGGCTCGGGTCCTGGCCGCCATGTCCCGGACGAGGGGGTCGTCGGCGTTGAGGACGGCCACACCGTCCGCGGGCAGCGCCTCGACGATCTCCCCCTTGGCCTCGGCGATCCGCTCCCGGCCGCCGAACTCGCCGATATGGGCGGTCCCGACGTTGAGGACGACGGAGATCCGGGGCGGCACCAGTTCGGTCAGATAGCGGATGTCGCCGACATAGCGGGCGCCCATCTCCAGGACCAGGTGCTCGGTGGCGGTGTCGGCCCGCAACGCGGTCAGCGGCAGGCCGATCTCGTTGTTGAGGTTGCCCTCCGGGTAGACCGTGGGCCCCTTGCGGGTCAGCAGCTGCGCGATCAGGTCCTTGGTGCCGGTCTTGCCGACGGAGCCGGTGAGGGCGACGGTGGTGGCGCCGAGGCGTTCCACGACATGGCGGGCGAGGGCGCCCAGCGCCGCGGTGACGTCGGGGACGACGATCGCGGGCACCCCGACGGGGCGGGTGGCCAGGACGGCGGCGGCGCCGTCGGCGACGGCCCGCTCGGCGTAGTCGTGGCCGTCCGCGACGGCGCCCGCGAAGGCGGCGAAGAGGGCGCCGGGGACGACGGCCCGGGAGTCGGTGACGACGGGCCCGGTGACGGGCAGGTCCGGATCCGGTATGTCGTACGGCTGCCCGCCGACGACTGCGGCGATCTCGGCGAGGGAGAGGGTGATCACAGGGTCATCCCCGGGAGTTCTCGGGCGTGGTGGCGCGGATGGCGTCGGCGAGGACGCTGCGGTCGTCGAAGGGACGGACGACCCCGGCGATGTCCTGGCCCTGCTCATGGCCCTTTCCGGCCACGAGGACGGTGTCGCCGGGCTCGGCGCGGGCGACGGCGGCGGCGATGGCCGCGGCGCGGTCCTCCTCGACGAGGACGTGGCCGCGTTCATGGGCGGGCACGGAAGCGGCTCCGGTGAGCATGGTGGCGAGGATCGCCAGCGGGTCCTCGGAGCGGGGGTTGTCCGAGGTCAGGACGGCGGTGTCGGCGAGCCGCGCGGCGGCGGCGCCCATGGGTTCGCGTTTGGTGGTGTCGCGGTCCCCGCCGCAGCCGAGCACGATGTGCAGCCGGCCCTCGGTGACCTTCCGCAGGGACCGGAGGACCGATTCGACGGCGTCGGTCTTGTGGGCGTAGTCCACGACGGCCAGATACGGCTGGCCCGCGTCCACACGCTCCAGCCGGCCCGGGACGCCGGGGACGGCGGCGACGCCGTCGGCGGCGATCCGCGGGTCGATCCCGGCGGTGGCGAGGGCGACCACGGCGGCGAGGCTGTTGGCGACGTTGAAGGCGCCGGGCAGCGGTGACGCGGCGGCGATCCGCAGGCCGTCCGGGGCGACGATCGTGAAGGAGGAGCCCACGGAGCCCAGTTCGACGTCCTCGGCGCGCCAGTCGGCGTCCGGGTCGCCCTCGGCGGAGAAGGTGGTGACCGGGACGGCCGCCTCGGCGGCCAGCCTGCGGCCCCACTCGTCGTCGAGGTTGACCACGCCCAGGCGGCTGCGGGCGGGCGTGAAGAGCGCCGCCTTCGCCCGGTAGTAGTCCTCCATGTCGGTGTGGAACTCCATGTGCTCCGGGCTGAGGTTGTTGAAGACGGCGACGTCGAAGACGCAGCCGTCGACCCGGCCCAGCACGAGGGCGTGGCTGGAGACCTCCATGGCGACCGCTTCGACGCCGCGTTCGCGCATCACCGCGAAGAGCGCCTGGAGGTCGGTGGCCTCGGGCGTGGTCCGCTCGGACTTGACGCTCTCGCCGCCGATCCGGGTCTCGACCGTGCCGATCAGACCGGCGGGGCGGCCCGCGGCCCGCAGCCCGCCCTCGACGAGATAGACGGAGGTGGTCTTGCCGGAGGTGCCGGTGACCCCGATCTGGAGGAGTCCCTCACCCGGGTGTCCGTAGATCTCGGCGGCCAGGGCGCCCATCCGGGCGCGGGGGCCGTCCACGACCAGGGCGGGCAGGCCCGCCGCCGCGGCGCGCTCGGCGCCCGCCGGGTCGGTGAGGACGGCGACGGCGCCGAGCCGGGCGGCCTGGTCGGCGAAGTCGGCGCCGTGGACGCGGGCGCCGGGCAGGGCCGCGTACAGATCCCCGGGGCGTACCGCGCGGGAGTCGTGGGTGATGCCGGTGACCGGGACGGGGTCCTGGGTCGCCGGGGCGCTCACCCCCAGCAGGGCCGCCAGCTCCGCGAGGGGCGTCGGGCGGGGCCGGTCCGGACGGGGCGCTCCCGGCTGCGGCGGGGCGGCTGCGGACAGGGGGGTGGTTCCGTACTGATCAGGGTGGGGCACGGCGGTGAGCGTACCGGGCATGGTGCGCGCGGGGCCAAAAGAGGTCGGTCCGGGGCCGTGGTTCCCGGGGTCTGGGGTGATCGTCGTCACTGGTGGCACGGGGTTTTCCTCGGGGCTCGGGATTCCGGCGGCCGGTGGCGCCGGGGTCGGTCGGGTCAGTCGCCCGGCCGGAAAGTGACGGGCAGCCCGGCGGGCTCGTCACCGGTCGGCGGGACCTGGAGGGTCTTCAGGGCGAAGGTCATGACCTTCTGGTAGACGGGGCCGCAGATCTGGCCTCCGAAGTAGCTGCCCCTGGTGGGGTTCTGGATCGCGCAGTAGACGGTGACGCGGGGTTTGTCGGAGGGGGCGAATCCGGCGAAGGAGGAGGTGTAGCCGCGGTAGCGGCCGAGCTCCGGGTCGACCCGGTTGGCGGTGCCGGTCTTGCCCGCGACGCGGTAGCCGGGGATCCGGGCCTTGGTGCCGGTGCCCTCTTCGTCGCCGACGACGGACTCCAGCATCCGCGCCAGGGTCGTGGCCGTCTTCTCGCTCACGACCCGGGTCTTCCCGGGCGCGGGGGCGGCGGTGAAGCGCCCGTCGGGGCCCTTGGTGCCGCGGACGAGGGTGGGGTCGATCCGTACGCCTCCGTTGGCGACCGTCGAGTAGACGGATGCGGCCTGGAGGGCGTTGACGGAGAGTCCCTGGCCGAAGGGGATCGTGTACTGCTGGGAGGTGGACCAGTCGCCGGGCGCTGCGAGGATGCCGGGCGTCTCGCCCGGATAGCCGAGGCCGGTGGGCCGGCCGACGCCGAACTTCCGCAGATAGTCGTGGAGCACCCGGTTGGCCTCGGCCTGAGTCTTCCCGAGCTGCCCGGTGGCGAGGATGGTGCCGATGTTGCTGGATTTGGCGAGGACGCCGTTGAGCGTCAGATACCAGGTCGGGTGGTCGATGTCGTCCTTGAAGAGCCGGTCGCCGCGGTGCAGCCGGTTGGGCACCACGACATGGGTGTCGGGGGTCGCGGCACCCTCTTCCAGGACGGCGGCCATGGAGACGACCTTCGCGGTCGAGCCGGGTTCGAAGGCGTCCTGTACGGCGGCGTTGCCGAGTCCGGCGGCGTCGGCCTTGGTGAGGTCGTTGGGGTCGAAGCCGGGGGCGTTGGCCATGGCGAGGATCTCGCCGGTACGGGTGTCCTGCACGATCACATAGCCGCGGTCCGCCGCGGACTTCTCGACCTGGTCGCTAATCGCCTTCTGGGCCGCCCACTGGATGTCCCGGTCGATGGTCAGCTCGATGTCGGAGCCGGGGACCGCGGG
This sequence comes from Streptomyces sp. NPDC059248, assembly GCF_042753905.1. Taxonomy (NCBI): domain Bacteria; kingdom Bacillati; phylum Actinomycetota; class Actinomycetes; order Kitasatosporales; family Streptomycetaceae; genus Streptomyces; species Streptomyces sp. NPDC059248. The sequence goes on from NZ_JBHYZV010000090.1 coordinate 15,759, forward strand.
GGTCTCGCGGGTACCGCCCGCGGTGGGCACCCGGCGGCCGCCGGACTGGGCGTAGGTGATCTCGCCGTCCTCCCCCGCGAGCTGCCGGTCGAGCATGGACTCGATCCCGCCGCCGCCGCGGCCCTCGGCGTTGACATAGCCCAGTATCCCGGCGGCGAGTTCGCCGTTCGGGTAGACCCGGCGGCTGCTGGGCTCCTGGAAGACGCCCGCCAGCACGCTGACGCCGGATCCGCCCTTCGTCTTGTCCTCGCGCGCCTTCTCGGCGAAGACGCCCTTCAGGTCCTTGATCTGGTTCCACACCTGGGGGGTCTGGCGCCGGGCCAGGACCGTATAGCGGGACTTGGGTGTCCTGAGCTTCTTCACCAGGTCGGGTACGGGGACCTTGAGGATCGGGGCGAGCAGCGCGGCGGCCTGCTCGGGCGCGTCGCCCGTCTTGCTCTCCTCGCGGGTGAACAGCTTCGGGTCGGCGGTGATGTCGTACGCGTCGACGCTGGTGGCCAGGGCGATCCCGGCCCGGTCGGTGATCTCGCCGCGCTCGGCGGCGAGCTTGACGCTGAGGTAGCGGCTCTTCTCGGCCTTGGCCGCGTACGCGTCGGCGTCCACGGCCTGGACCTGGAGGAGGCGGACCACGAAGGCCAGCATGACGAGGGTCAGTCCGAAGCCGACGAGCCGGAGCCGGGGGCGGGGGCTGCCGAGCCGCAGGGGGCGGTGGGCCTGCGGGCCGCGCGGTCCCCGGGGGCCGCCGGTCCGCCGGGGCGCGGGGCGGGCCTGCTGGGAGCGCGCGGGCCTCGGGGACGGGCCGGGGACCCGGTTCCGGGAGGGCGCGGCGTCCCGGTCGCGCGCGCCGTGGCGCGGGCGGGGTTCCTGGTGGGAGGGCACTGCGTCACCTGCCGGGGGGCGTCGGGGTCGGCTGCACGGAGGTGCCGGGCTGCGGCCGCTCGGGGGTGCCGGGCCGGGTGCTCGGGTCGGGGGTCTGCCCGGTGCCGGTGCCGGTTCCCGGGTCGGCCGGCCGGGTGGGTACGGCGGACGGGGCGGGGACGCCGGGTCCTGAGAGCGCGGCGGGCGGTTCGGGCGGGCCGGCCGGCGCGGGTCCTTCGGCGGACTGCGACGAGGCCGGGTCGGGCGGCGGGGCCGAGGCCCGCTCGGGCACGCCCTTCACCGTTCCGTCGGGTTCGACGAAGGCCGGGCCGCCGCCGGGGACCATACCGAGCTCCCGGGCCCGCCGTTCCAGCGCGTCGGGGGCCGAGCGGTCGTCCACGTCCCGCTGGAGGGCCTGCTGCTCGTCGGTGAGTTCGGTGGTCTTGCGTTTGAGTTCGCTCAGTTCGAACGAGCCCTCGTTGAGGGACGAGTTCAGCAGCAGCAGGGTGATCAGTCCGCCGCCGAGGAGGACCACGACGAGCAGGACGAAGGGGGTACGCGCCGCGGTGCTGGGACCTGCGGGCATGAGCCGGGCGAGTCTCGCCGCGCGTCCCCTGAGCTGTTTACCGGCTGTGCTCACCGAGTCCTCCCGCCTGCCGTGCTCCGTGTGTCACCGGACGGCCGTCGGCCGCCCGCGGGGATCGCCGGTACGGCGTGTTCGGCTAAGCGGGATCCCCGGTACGTACCGCCGCCCGGGCCCGGACGGCGGCCGTCCGGCACGGGGCCGTACAGGGTATGACTCACCGCGCGTCCTCACGGATGCGTTCCGCTCCCCTCAGACGCGCGGGTGCCGCACGGCGGTTCTCGGCCACCTCGTCCTCGGTCGGCAGCTCGGCGCCCCGGGTCAGCAGCCGAAGCCGCGGCTGGTACTCCTCGGGCACCACGGGCAGACCGGCCGGTGCCGTGGTGGCGGCGCCCGCCGCCAGCACCTGCTTGACCAGGCGGTCTTCCAGGGACTGGTACGACAGCACCGCGATCCGGCCGCCGACGGCGAGGGCCGCCACCGCGGCCGGGATCGCCCGCTCCAGCACGCTCAGCTCGCCGTTGACCTCGATCCGCAGCGCCTGGAAGGTCCGCTTGGCCGGATTGCCTCCGGTGCGCTTGGCGGCCTGGGGCAGTGCGTCGCGGATCAGCTGGACCAGCCGGGCGCTGGTGGTGAAGGGCTCCCGCTCCCGCTCCCGGACGACGGCGGAGACGATGCGCTTGGCCTGCTTCTCCTCGCCGTACATCCGCAGGATGCGGACCAGCTCGCCCGGCGCGTAGGTGTTGAGCACCTCGGCGGCGGAGATCCCGGTCGTCTGGTCCATCCGCATGTCGAGCGGGGCGTCCTGGGCGTAGGCGAAGCCGCGGTCGGCCTCGTCGAGCTGCATGGACGACACGCCGAGGTCGAAGAGGACTCCCTGGACCCGGGGGACGCCGAGCCGGTCGAGGACCTCGGGCAGTTCGTCGTAGACGGCGTGGACCAGGGTCGCCCGGTCGCCGAAGGGGGCGAGCCGCTCGGCGGAGAGCCGCAGGGCCTCCGGGTCGCGGTCGAGGGCGATCAGCCGGACGTCCGGGAAGCGGGTCAGCAGCGCCTCGCTGTGTCCGCCGAGACCGAGGGTGCAGTCGACGACGACGGGTCCGGGCAGGGCGGATCCGGGGACGGCGGGTCCGGGCGGGTCCGGCGCTTCGAGGGCGGGGGCCAACAGGTCCAGGCACCGCTGGAGCATCACCGGGACGTGTCGGGTATGGCTCAAGGGGCCCTCTCAGGTCCGGCGCGGGGCCGGCGCGACCGGCGAGCGGGAAGGAAGGCCGAGCCGTGCGCAGACCGCACACGCGGGGAAACGGTTCTGGATGCGGATGGAAGGGGAGACGCCGGGACAACAGGTGTACGTACGTCGGGGGACTGCGGGTCCGCCGCCGGTTCGCGGCCCGTCCGGAAACGGGCGGCGGGGCGGGTCGGCGGACTGCGCGTCACTCTAGTCCACGGCCCATCGCGGTCAATCAACCGGTGGACGGCGTGGCGCCGGGCGCGGGGCGCCGCCGGGCGCGCTCCCGGTTCACCCGCACGGGCGGCCGGGCGCCCCCGCTGTGGGTTACCTCACAACAAGCTCCGTTGATGTTCTTTGTCCCTTCCCACGACGCGCCGAGGGCCCGGCAGCCCGTTACCGTCGTCGATATGACGACTTCCGCGCACCCCGCCCCCGGCCCGGCCGATACCGGTACCACGGTCACCGACCGTCTCGTCCGGGCGAACGAGCGCTACGCCGCCGACTTCCAGGACCCCGGGATGGACGCCCGTCCCGTACTGGGAGTGGCGGTCGTCGCCTGTATGGACGCCCGGCTCGACCTGCACGCCGCGCTCGGTCTCGAACTGGGCGACTGCCACACCATCCGCAACGCGGGCGGGGTCGTCACCGACGACGTCATCCGCTCCCTGACCATCAGCCAGCGCGCTCTGGGCACCCGGAGCGTCATCCTCATCCACCACACGGGGTGCGGTCTCGAGTCGCTGACCGAGGACTTCCGGCACGAGCTGGAGGACGAGGTGGGGCAGCGTCCGCCGTGGGCGGTGGAGGCGTTCCGCGATGTCGACCAGGACGTCCGGCAGTCGATGCAGCGGGTGCGGACCTCGCCCTTCCTGCTGCACAAGGACGATGTGCGCGGGTTCGTCTTCGATGTGAGGAGCGGACTGCTGCGGGAGATCGAAGCCGCGCTGTAGCGGCGCGGTTCACCGGAGGGGCGCCCGGGATACCTCCCGCGCGCCCCTCCGGCCCGTCCGCCCCCGCGGGCTCGTCCACCCCTGCGGGCTCGTCCACCCCTCCCCGGCCGGCCCGTCCCCCCGTGCGACGGGGCGCGCGGAACCATTTCGCGGTGGAGAACGTGTGAGGGGTGTGCGTACGGCGCGTCGAACACGACGGGAAAAACCGGCCAACCCGGCAAATCCGATGCGGTTGTCCACAGGCGAGTGACACGACGCGCCGAGGGCAACAAGAATGCTGCTGTGACACCCCCCGCGGACAGGCCGGGGATCGGTGTCTGTTTCGGGGTGGGCCGGGCCGTTGTGTCCCCGGTCCGAGAACGGGCCGAGGAGGGCCGGGTGACGACCTATGACGATCGAGCAGGTCTCACGGATCTGACCACGACCGTGGACCGTATCCGCAGATCGGTGGAGAGCGTGATCGAGGGGAAGCCCGAGGTCGTACGGCTCTCCCTCACCGTGCTGCTGGCCGAGGGGCATCTGCTCATCGAGGACGTGCCGGGGGTGGGGAAGACCATGCTGTCGAAGGCGCTGGCGCGGTCGCTCGACTGCTCGGTGCGGCGGATCCAGTTCACGCCGGATCTGCTGCCGTCCGACATCACGGGTGTCTCCATATTCGACCAGCAGCAGCGCGACTTCGAGTTCAAACCGGGCGCGATCTTCGCCCAGTTCGTGATCGGCGACGAGATCAACCGGGCCTCGCCGAAGACGCAGTCCGCGCTGCTGGAGTCGATGGAGGAGCGCCAGGTCACCATCGACGGGGTGACCTACGAACTGCCCAGCCCCTTCATGGTGGTCGCCACACAGAACCCCGTGGAGATGGAGGGCACCTATCCCCTGCCGGAGGCGCAGCGCGACCGCTTCATGGCACGGGTGTCCATCGGCTATCCGAGCGCCGACGCCGAGCTGCGGATGCTGGGGAGCCACGGCGGGGTGTCCCCGCTGGAGGACCTCCAGCCGGTGGCCCACGCCCATGACGTGGTCAAGCTGATCGAGGCCGTGCGTCAGGTCCATGTCGCCGAATCCGTCCAGCGGTACGCGGTCGAACTGGTCTCCGCCACCCGGAGCCATCCGGATCTGCGGCTGGGCGCGTCCCCGCGGGCGACGCTGCATCTGCTGCGCGCCGCCAAGGCCGAGGCCGCGCTGAACGGCCGGGACTACGCGCTGCCGGACGACGTCCAGGCGCTGGTGGTGCAGGTGCTGGCGCACCGGCTGCTGCCGACGGCGCAGGCCCAGCTCAACCGCAGGACGGCCGAGCAGGTGGTGCTGGAGATCCTCCAGCGGACCCCGGTCCCGACGGCCGACGGCGCCCGGGCCGTCTACGGCTCGGCCGCGCGGTCCGCGCCGATCTACGGCCAGCGGCCCGGCGACCGGCGGTTGTGATGTCCGACGGGGCCCCCGTCGCGGGGGACGGCCGCGGGCCGGGCGACGACGGGCAGGGCCCCGGCCCGACGCCGGACGACCGGGGCAAAGGGGCGGTACGGATCGCCCTGGGCGGGCTCACCACCCGCGGCAGGTCCTTCGTCGCCGCCGGGGTGGCCGCGGGCGTCTGCGCCTATGTCCTGGGGCAGGAGGATCTGCTGCGGGTCGGACTGCTGCTCGCGGTGCTGCCGCTGATCGCCGCCGCCGTGCTCTACCGCACCCGGTACCGGGTCGCGGGCAGCCGCCGGCTCTCGCCGTCCCGGGTGGTGGCCGGGGAGGAGGCCCGGGTCCATCTGCGGATGGACAACGTGTCGCGGATGCCGACCGGGCTGCTGATGCTCCAGGACCATGTGCCGTACGTCCTGGGGCCCCGGCCCCGGTTCGTCCTGGACCGGATGGAGGCGGGCGGACGGCGCGAGGTGTCGTACCGTGTCCGCTCCGATCTGCGCGGACGCTATCCGCTCGGCCCGCTCCAGCTGAGGCTGACCGACCCGTTCGGCCTGTGCGAGCTGACCCGCTCCTTCAGCGCCTTCGATCTGCTGACGGTCGTCCCGCGCACGGAGGAACTGCCGGCCGTGCGGCTGGTGGGCGACGGCTCCGGCCACGGGGACGGGCGGCTGCGCTCCCTCGCGCTCGCCGGTGACGACGACCTCATCCCCCGGGCCTACCGGCACGGGGACGATCTGCGCCGGGTCCACTGGCGCTCCACGGCGCGCTTCGGCGAGCTGATGGTCCGCCGTGAGGAACAGCCCCGGCGGGCCCGCTGTACGGTCCTGCTCGACACCCGGGCCGTCGGCTATCAGGGGGCCGGTCCCGACTCGGCCTTCGAGTGGGCGGTCTCCGGCGCGGCGTCGGTGCTCACGCATCTGTCGGCCCAGGGGTTCGCGGTCCGGCTGATCACGGACGAGGGCGGGGCGGTCTCGGCCGACGCCGTGGCGTCCGGGTTCTCGGCGGCGGCCGGGGAGTCGGCCGACTCCGTCGGAGTGATGATGGATCTGCTCGCGGTCGTGGACCACTCCGACGCGGAGGGCTACGAGGCGGCGTACGAGGCGCTGCGCGACGGCGCCGGTACGGGCGTCGGCGCGAGCGAAGGGCTGCTGGTCGCCTTCGTCGGCGATCTCGACGAGGAGCAGGCGGCGCTGATGGCGCGGATGCGGCGGCGCAGCGCGACCGCCGTCGCCTTCGTCCTCGACAGTGAGGCCTGGATGGCGGGCGATCCCGGGGGCGGCGCGCCGGAGGAGCGGCTGAGGGTGCTGCGGGAGGCCGGCTGGACGGCGCTGGCGGTTCCGCCGGGCGCCCCGCTGGCCGGGCTGTGGCAGCGGGCCGGCCGGGAGCAGACCGGGCCGGGCGACACCCCGGGTCGTTTCGGGGCCGGGTCGGCCATGACGTCTGGGGGTCGGTGATGAGTGGTCGCGGACGGCTGGCGCTGTGCGCGTACGCCGCGACGCTGATGGCGGCGAGCGCGATGCTGCCGCTGCTGGACTCGCCGGGCTGGCTGGCGCAGGCGGCGTTCCTGCTGGCGGTCCAGAGCGGAGTGGGTGTGCTGGCGCGGCGGGCGCCACTGCCGTCGGCGCTGACGATCGGCGTCCAGGCGCTGACCGCGCTGGTGCTGCTGACGTTCGCATTCGCCCGCGAGCAGGCGCTGCTGGGAGTGCTGCCGGGGCCGCGGGTCGTGACCCGGTTCGGTGATCTGCTCGGCTCCGGGGGCCAGGACATCGAGCGGTACGCGATACCGGCGCCCGCCTCCGACGGCATCCAGCTGATGCTCGTCGGCGGAGTGCTGGTGATCGGTCTGATGGTGGACACGATCGCGGTCACGTTCCGCAGCGCCGCGCCCGCCGGGCTGCCGCTGCTCGCGTTGTACTCGGTGGCCGCCGGACTCTCCGGGGGCGCCGCCAGCGCCCTGTGGTTCGTGCTCGCCGCCGCCGGATATCTGCTGCTTCTGCTGGCGGAGAGCCGTGACCGGCTCTCCCGGTGGGGCCGGGTGTTCGCCGGGGTGCCGTCGGCGCCGCCGCGCGGGGCGGGTGCTTTCGGCCGGGACGGCGCCCCACGGGCCCCGGTCCGTACCGGTCGCAGGATCGGCGCGCTGGCCCTGGGGGTCGCCCTGGTCGTGCCCGCGGCGCTCCCGGCGTTCGACGGCGGGCTGCTCGACGGCCGTACCGGGGGCGACGACGGCTCGGGCGGCGGCACCATCAACGCGGTCAATCCGATGGTGTCCCTCCAGAACAGTCTCAACCAACCGGGCGAGCGGGAGTGGCTGCGCTACCAGACCGACGCGGCGGACACCGGCGGGCTGTATCTGCGGATGCTCGCCCTGGACCGGTTCGACGGATCGCGGTGGCTGACCTCGGAGCGCGAGGTCGAGTCCATCCCCGACGAGCTGCCGCGGCCGGAGGGGCTGAGTTCGTCGGTTCGGGCCGCGCAGGTCGAGACCCGCATCACCGCGTCGGTGACCTTCGAGGACAAGTGGCTGCCGATGCCGTATCCGGTGGCGGGGGTCGAGGTCGAGGGCCGGTGGCGGTTCGAGCCGAAGGGCCGGTCCCTGGTCGGGGACGGCGAGCAGACCACCCGGGGCATCGAGTACACGGTGCGCAGCCTGGCGGTCGAGCCCACGGCGGAGCAGCTGGCGACGGCGCCGCGCCCGTCCTCCGCGATCATCTCGGAGTACACCCGGCTGCCGTCGACGCTGCCGTCGGTCGTGGAGACCACGGCCCGTCAGATCACCGCGGGTGCCAAGAACGACTACGAGGCCGCGGTCCGTATCCAGGACTGGTTCACCACCACCGGCGGTTTCACCTACGACACGGATGTGAACTCGGGCAGCGGTCCGGGGGCCATCGCCCGCTTCCTGCGGGACAAGGAAGGGTTCTGCGTCCATTTCGCCGCCTCGATGGCGGCCATGGCCCGCACCCTGGGCATCCCGGCCCGGGTCGCGGTCGGCTTCACCCCGGGTACCCCGCGCGGCGGCGGGGTGATGTCGGTGAGCAACCGCAATGCCCACGCCTGGCCCGAGCTGTACTTCGAGGGGGTGGGCTGGACCCGGTTCGAGCCGACGCCGAGCATCGGCAGCGCTCCGGACTACACCCGGTCCCAGGCACCCTCCGACGACGACCCGGCGTCGCCGGCCCAGCCGGCGGAGACGGCCTCGCGGGCGCCCGCTCCGACGGTGTCGGCCGACGACTCCTGCCCGGCCGATCAGCGGCTGAGGGGGGAGTGCGGCAGCAGCGCGGCGGCCGAGGAGGTCGCCGCCACCGGTTCCGGCGGACCGCCGTGGCGCCTGTTGCTGATGGTGACGGCCGCCGTGGTGGTGGCGGCGCTGCCCCTGCTGCCGATGGTGTGGCGGGTCAGGACCAGGGCCGGGCGGTTGTCCTCCCGGGGCCGTACGGACGAGGACGCGGCTTCCAGGACGCTGCTGGCCTGGCGGGAGGTGGCCGATACGGCGTGGGACCACGGGATCGTGCCGGACGAGTCCCTCACGGCCCGCAGATCGGCGGTACGGATCGTGCTGCTGGGCCGTCTCGAAGGGGACGCCGCGGCGGCGGTGCACCGGGTCGCGGGCGCGGTGGAGCAGGTGCTCTACGCTCCGTCACCGCTCCCGGCGGTCGGTCTGGTGGACGATGTGGCACGGATCCGTGCCGGTCTGGCGGCGGGTTCGAGCCGTACGGAGCGGATCCGGGCCCGGTTGCTTCCGCGCTCCTCCGTCCGGGTGGTCTGGGCGCTGTCGGCGTGGTGGAACGCGCTCACCGGGCGGCTGGGCGATCGGTTCCGCTCCTGGTCGGGACGGCTTCCCGGCCTCCGGAGGCCCTCCCGCCAGCGCGGCTGACGGCTCCGTCCCGCGCACGTTCGAAGGGCCGTTCCCGCAGACGCGGGAGCGGCCCTTCCGGCTGCCGCGCGGGCCCCGGAGTGCGCCGGGGCCGGGATGCGGGGTGCGGGTGCTCGGGTGCGTACGGGGTGTGACAGCCGGGTGGCCGTAAGAGTCCGGGGCCGGGGGCCGGGGCGGGTCGCGGCAGGCGAAGACCCCGTCACCGCGGGGGACGGGGTCTCGGGAAAACTCCGCACCGGATCAGGGGGCCGGTACCGAGGGCACGGCCGACCGCACGGAGACGGTGCTGTTCGGACCGTGTTCACCGTTCGGGCGGAACGGATGTACTCAGTGGCCCTGCTCGTCGCGGCGGCGCTGCCACCGCTCCTCGATACGGTTCATCATCGACTTGCGCTGACGGGTCTGACGGGTGTGACGACGGGCACCTGTGCCGTCCGCCGCGTTACCCAGGGGTGGCTTCTCACCCGGCTTGGGCGCCTTGCGCCAGCCGGTCACCGCCAGAGCCGCACAGCCCAGCATGACGAGGAAACCCACCACGCTGATCCAGATCATCTGCTGTGCGACCATTCCGGCCATGAGGAGCGCGATACCCACCAGGAAGCCGGCAATCGCCTGGTAGACCCGTCGCCGGGTGTACGTACGCAGCCCGCTTCCCTCAAGCGCTGTCGCGAATTTGGGATCTTCGGCGTACAGCGCTCGCTCCATCTGCTCGAGCATTCGCTGCTCGTGCTCCGAGAGCGGCACGGAGTCCTCCTAGTCGTCGGCCGCGGGGGCGACCGTATGCGGCCCTTTCAGGATAGGCAGGGAATCGCCCCCGAGAAACCCGCCCTCTACGTCAGTACGGCACTTTGCTGGTTCGGGCCGCCACGGCGGCTCGGCTGCTGAGGCGTTGATTCCCCGACCTCCGATCCGTCATGCCGGATGATGTCCCTCGATCATACGGTGCGAACGACTCGTTCGGGGGGTCCGCGGCGTACTCCGTCTGCGGTTGCGTCGCTGATCAGCCCGGCTTCCGCGCCAGTACATGCAGCTGGGTGGCGACGGAGTGGAAGGCGGGCAGCTCGGCCGCGGCGGCCTCCAGGGCGAGCAGGGCGTCCAGAGCGCCGGGCTGGGTGTCCACCAGAACGCCCGGAACGAGGTCCGCGAAGACCCGCACGCCATGGACGGCGCCGGGCTCGGCACCGGCGCTCTCGGCGAGCCCGGCGAGCTGCTCGGCGGTGAACCGGCGGGGCACCGGGTCGCCCTCGCCCCAGCGCCCCGCGGGGTCGGTCAGGGCCCGGTGGGCCTCGGCGAAGTGCCCGGCGAGGGCACGGGCCAGCACGGCTCCGCCGAGTCCGGCGGCGAGCAGGCTGAGCGCGCCTCCGGAGCGCAGCGCGTCGACCGCGTTCCGTACTCCCTCGACCGGATCGTCCACGTACTCCAGGACCCCGTGGCAGAGCACCACGTCGTAGGCGCCGCGCTCGACGACGTCGAAGAGGCCGTGGACATCGCCCTGGACGCCCCCGACCCGCTCGGCGACCCCGGCCTCGGCGGCCCGGCGCTCCAGGGCGAACAGGGCGTTCGGGCTCGGGTCGACCACGGTGACCCGGTGGCCCAGCTGGGCGAGGGGCACGGCGAAGGCACCGCTGCCGCCGCCGGTGTCGAGCACGTCGAGCACGGACGATCCGGTGGCCTCGGCCCGGCGGTCGATGGCGTCCTTCAGCACCTCCCACACGACGGAGGTGCGGAGGGAGGCGCGGGGCGGTCGCGGCGGGTTCTCCCCACGGAGGGCCTGGTCCGGCACGGCAGTTGACTCCTCGGGCGGTTCCGGCCCGGTCGCTGGGGTGCGGCCGGGCGAGCTGCGGACGGTGCGCGGACGGCTGACGGCGGCCGCGCCGGTGTTCGTCCGGCGGACGACGAACCCCACCTTATGGCCTCGGACCAGCCGCACCCCGACCAGGCGCCGGGGTCGCCCCGCGGGGGGGCGTCGGGGAGACACCGGG
>NZ_JBHYZV010000091.1:0-26463 GCF_042753905.1 Streptomyces sp. NPDC059248
TCCTCCACACCTACAACCACCACCGCAGCCACACCGCACTGGCCGGCAAGCCGCCGATCAGCCGCGTTAACAACGTTGCAGGTCAATACACCTAGTCCGCAAAGGACGACCCAGTGTTCTGAGTCGCAGATTCGTCAGCAGTAGGCGGCGGTCAGCAGCCCCTGCCGGGAGTGAACGTAGAGGGTGCGTCCGCCCCCGGAGGTGGTGCAACGCTCCCGGGGGGGGGGCAGCCGGTGCGGATGCATTCGAACCGGGCGGCCCGGGCGCCGTCCGTTCCGACCCTGCCGAAGCCGGCGGTATGCCCGGCAGGGCAGATCACGACACCGGCCACGCGGCCGATCCGGAAGTCGCCCATGGCGAAACCGCCGGGGACGGCCCGCCGCGTCGGCGGCGGCCCGATCACCGGAACGCGGCAGTCGGCACGGAGCCGTGCGCGCAAGCCCGCCGGTACCACAGGCGAAATCCCCGAACACGGTCAACCCCGTACCCCCTTCCCCGCCCGCCAGCAGGCCGACAGGCCGGCAGCGACGGCGGCCGTGGCTGCCGGACCCGTAACCACCGCTCAGCACGACGGCGGTGAACAGTCCGGATTCAGGCTCGAAGGACACATACCCCTTGAAGCCGCCCAGGTGCCGGATCCGGCTCCTGGGTGCCGGATCCGGCTCCTGTCGATGTAGCACGCGACGCGGGCGACACTGGAAACCGTCCGATCCCGGTACGGCCCCGGTCCCGGTCCGGTACAGTCCGGTCCGGCACGGTACGGTACGGTGCGCGATGCGCCGACGGCCCTCCCCGCCCCCGGAACCCCCGGCCGGTTCCACGTCCTGTCCGGCGACCAAGGCCAGCACCACCGTCAGGTCGATCGCCTCCCGCGGTTCGGCCTCCGGCTCCTGGCCGTCATCGTCACGGTCGGGCTCGGCGGCCGAGGGCGGGAGGGTTCCGGCACGGCGGCCTGCTGATGCGCGACCACGACGTCATACCCCCGCCCGCTCACGGTGAGGGTGGTGCAGAGCTTCTCGCGAACCACCCCGGCCGCCAGGGCGGCCCGGTCGTAGCGCAGCGGGACCCGGGGGATCTCCCACTCCCCCGCCGCCCACTCCCCTGACGTCCGGTCCGGGAGCCGAGGCACGTGCGGGGCACCCCTGTCGGGAGAGAGCTGGTCGGGGAATCGGAGGGTGCGCGGCGTGTCCGTGTCGGGCGGGGGCTGATGGTCCTCGGCCGGGATGGCCGGCTGCCGGCGGGCGGGTCGCAGGCCGGCGTCGGTCCAGCAGGTGGTGCAGAGGCGGTGGGCCGGCGCACGGACGCGCAGCGTTCCGGAATCGGTGATATCGAGGCAGTGCGTGGCGACGGCCGTATCCACAAACTGGTCGTCGAGGCCGGGTTCGCGGGGGGACGGCCTCGAAGGACGAGGGCGAGTGACGACGGGCTTCGGCCAGGAGGTGACGGCGCTGGAAAGGTGCCGTCCCCGTTCATCACGATCACCATCGCGGCGACCCCGGCGGCCGCCGGGGCGAGGTCGACCACGGCCGGGCTACGGGCCCGGATCGCCGCGGCCGCCGCCCGGGCACAGTCGAGGAGCATGTCGATGACGGCTGGTCCGAGTTGCGGGCGACGCTGGTGGGGCAGCACTGGTCCAGCATCACGGATCTCTATACCCTGGACCGTCCGGTCAGGGTGCAGCAGTTCTTGGCGGGCGAGGAGGAGCAGACGATAATTCCCGGCAAGCAGCACATCATCCGGCGGCGCATCGGCGGCCACGACATCCTCACCGGACCGTGACCACTGCCGGTAGCGGTCTGGCTCAAAGGCTCCGCCCGGATCACTCAGTGCCAGGGAAGAGCAGCTGGAAGCGGGCCGTCCCGGAGGGAGGGTTGCACGCCGGCCGGCACCTCGCCGTCGAGGCCGTCCCGGCGCACCGCGAGAGCGAGCCGGGGAGGGCCTCCGCCTCCGGTTTCGCGAGGGCCCTCTCGGCCCCCGGTGGCGGGTCCACGGGGGCCTCGTCGTGGAACCATCGACGGTTACGTGGGCCGCCTGCAAGGAGTTCTCCGCCGCCGCATCTGCGCGTGTGCGCTTGATCCCGGGCGCGGCCGATCACACAGTGATCTGTCCGCGCCTGCCCGGTACGGCGCCGCGTTGCGGGCGCGGAGTGCATGTGCGGGGGGCGGCCATCACCGGTATCCGGGACGGAATTGGCCCGGGACGCAGGCGAGTTGAGGGACACATGACTTCAGATACCCACCCCGGTACCCGGCCCCGGCCCCAGTCCGCCGCCGTTCCCGGCTTCGCCGGCCGGTCCTTCCTCTTCGTGCTCGGCAGTTCCCGAGCCGACGGCAACAGCGAGATCCTGGCCCGTGCCGCCGCCGAACAACTGCCCGCCGGTGTGCGGCAGGAATGGGTGGATCTCCGGGAGCTGGATCTGCCGGACTTCCAGGACGGGCGGCACGAGAGCGGCTCCTGGCCGATGAGCGACGCCGAGCGGAAGCTGCGCGAGCTGACGCTGGCAGCCACCGACATCGTCCTGGTCTCCCCGCTGTACTGGTACACGGTCTCCGCGCAGATGAAGCGCTACCTCGACTACTGGTCGGGCTGGACCCGCGACCGTGACCTCGAATTCCAGAAGCGGATCGCCGGCCGCACCCTGTGGGGCGTCACCGTCATGGCCGAACGGGAGGAGAGCGTCGCCGACGGGCTGCTCACCACCCTCAACAACTCCGCCGCGTTCCTCCGGATGAACTTCGGCGGCATCCTCCTGGGCAACGGCTCCCGGCCCGGACAGGTCCGCGACGACGAACGGGCAGCGGCCCGCGCCAAAACCTTCTTCACCAGGCAAGCACCGCCCGCGCAGTACCCCGGAACCGGGGAATAACACCATCCCCCAACCCCTTCACCGCGCCGAGAACCCGCCTCGAACCCCTGATGATCTCGTCCGCATATCCCGGCGGGTTCCTTCCACCCGGTTGCCTCCGCTGTCGTGCACGGCTTCGGCTGCACACCGGTGGGATGATAGTGCGCCTCGGCAGAGGTACGGCGGAACCGGACGCCACGCGGCAAGGTGCGAATTCCGGAAGCCTGAAACACACTGCCGACACAGCTGTGTCCCACGCTCCCCATTGGGGGGCATCACAACAAGGCACCGCACAGCCCCAAAAGCCCCGGCATCGCCCTCCGCAACACCTGGTCACCATGCTGGTGGAGCAGGGTGAAGTGGAGCTGGGGAATGCTTCTGCGCCCGGGCGGGCGAGGACGAACGGGCTCTGGACGTGCTGCAGCCGTTCATCGAAGCCGGGTGGAACCGCGCGCCGGGAGAAGGCCGACGCCCTGCTCGGGGCAGGGAAGGTGGAGCAGGCACTGGGGACGAGGAGGGCCTTGCCCCGGAGTGGGTGTGGCACGATTTCGCGGCGCTGCTGTACGAGGCGATGACCGTACTCGCACCGCATCTGGAGAAGGGGCGGATCCTGTCCGCCCTCGTGGACCTGGCTCAGGATTAGGGCCGCGACGGGCAGGTCCTGCAGCTGATCGCGCCGCCAGCCGAGCGGGCCCGCAGTGCCCGTGGCGAGAGCGGTGGAGTTCCAGCCCCGGCAACGCGCAGGATCTCCAGGCCCAGGTCCCGGAACGTGCGGGCCGGGCCGATGAGGCCGTACGTCGCAGCCGGGCGCCTCGTGGTCCAGAACACGCTCACCGCCTACGCCGAGCTGCTGCAGCGGTGCGGGCGCGTGGAGGGACTGCGCGCCCTGGGTGCCGGACAGCATGCGGGTGAGACGCTCGCCCACTACGCGCGGGCGCTGGAAGACGACGGCCAGGCCGATGAGGCCGAGACCGTGTTGCGGTATTACGCCGCAACTGCCGCGTATCCGGACCGGTTCCCCTGGACCCTGACCGAACCGCCGGCCCGCAGAAGCCGGATCGACGAGGCTGCCGAGGCGGGTCGTCCGACGTTCGACGACGATCACGCCTGCCTCTGGGGAGTCATCCATCTGCTGAACGAAACCGGCCGGATGGACGACGCCCCGGCGCTCCTCGACGAGCGCAGTGCCGACTTCGTCGAGGAGCACTCGCCCCGGCTCAGCTCGAACCGGATCTGGCTGCTGGGCGAGGCCGGCCGGCACGAGGAGGCCCTCGCCCGTGCCGGGATGCCGCGGCCGGGCCCGGGCCGGCCGGCGCCGTGACGCGGAACCGGACTGGGCAGCCCCGTCGGGTTCGTACCTCCGCGCTCGTATCAGCCGTCCTGCGCCTCCTGCTCGGCGGCTTCGGCTCTTGAAGGGCGTCATCGCACGGTCTCCGCCTCGCTACGGGCCCTCTCCCGACGCTCCGGCGTCAGGTCGGAGCCTCCGCGGCAGCCTCGGCGGAGGAACGCCCGCAGGACCGCATCGGACACCGTGGACAGAGCTGCCCGAGCGGTTCGGTCCGTGGATCGCCGAGCGCCCCGGACGCATCACCACACAACCGGCCCGACCTGTCCAACGCAGGGACCAGCGTCGTTCATGTCCCCGGCCAGGGCCTCGCAGAAGCTTGAGACGGTCACACGGTCCCGGCACCCGGGGTGACTGCACACCAGCGGCCCGCCGCCGGGGCCGGGCGTTCAGGAGCCGCCGGTGGGGACCGTCGGGGCGGACGAATCGGCCGGCCGTGGGCACGGCGACGGGTTGCCCACGAAGACGCGCAGCGCCCCCGTCCGGATCGGCAGGGGCGCTGCGTGGGGCAGGGGTGGCAGGAATCGAACCTGCGGCATCCGGTTTTGGAGACCGGCGCTCTGGCCATCTGAGCTACACCCCTTCGGCAGCTGCCAGCATCGCACCACGGCGCCCCGCCCCACAACGGGTTTTCCTTCCAGCCAGACGTGGCGGCTACAGTTCGAACTCCAGGTCCAGAACGTCGCTGATCCGCACCTCCTCGAGTTGGCCGGCGCGGCGGCCACTGTCCTGGAAGTACACCTCCTTGAGCGCTTCCGCGGTGAGTTCACGCAGCCGGCCCTCGTCAGCTCCCTGCTCCCGGGCGTCGAGGATCCGGGCGGCATACCGGGGCGGGAGGGCGACGGTGATGTGGCGGACCCGGTCCTGGTCGGTCGAGCCGATGGGAGCGGTGTAGCCGATGCGGGCATGGATGTCGACGACGATACCGTCGGTGGTCGCCGCCTTCTTCCGGGCCATCGCCCTGATCTCCGGCTGCCACCGGGCCATCACCTCACGCTCCAACCGCAGGGCGAGGTCCGGACGAGGCTTCTTGATCTGGTCCTTCACGTACCGCTCCACGGTGCGCTGAGACACTCCGAGGAGCCGGGCGACCGCCTTCGTGCCCTTGAGCTGTTTGACCAGGTACCGCATCCGGGTGCCCGCGGCCCGGGGGGCGGGGCGGGTGAACGCTTTCTGCACCGCCTGGTCCAGCCCGCCCCCGAACTCCTTGCTCATCGCACTCCTCTACTCGCCGCTGTCGGCGTCGGTGACGGTGCCGTCCTTGATGTAGCGGGCGAGGTTGAGCTCCGGGGCGTCGAACCGCTCGCGGACCTCCTCGCCCCACAGCACGGACTGGGTGCCCTCGTGCTTGACCAGGCCGGGGTTGATGCCGAGCTTGAACCCTCCGGGCAGCGGCTTGCCCTCCCGGTACGGCAGGAAGTCGAGCGGGCTCCCGCCGCCGGCCGCGTAGACGACGCAGTCGTGGTTGACGGCCACCGGGTACCGCCCGGTGAACGCCGCGTGCTTCACGATCTTGCGGTGCAGGTTGATCCGGGTGCGGGAGATGACGGCGGCACGGATGTCCGGCCGCCACGTCGGCCGCGCGAGGGCCCGCCACGGCTCGCCCGGCCGCCACCCCTCGCCGCGGGGCCGCTCGCGGAGCTTCCCCAGGCCGCCCTTCACCGTCGCCTTGACCGCGGAGACCACGAACGCCAGCTCCGGGTCACGGGTGCGGTAGCCGTCCATGGCCGCGAGGAAGTCTTCCGGCGAGGTGTCGGCATGGACGCCGAGGTCGGCCATCGTGGCGAGGTAGGCATCGCGCAGCCGCTGGTACCAGCCGTCCAGGTAACGGCCGTTCTCATACCGTACGTACGCCTCGGCCGGCGCGACGTCGTACCCGAGCTCTTGGGCGTACGCCACGGTCGGGGTCGCGTACCAGGCGGGCCCCCCGGGACGGTCGCCCTTCGGTGTGAACGGGCCGGGCAGCAGGCCGCCGTCCAGCTCCACCCACTCCTTGCCGACCTTCACACGCGACAGGTCGACGTGGGACAGGTCGACCAGCCAGCTGCCGGGCAGCTTCGGATCGAACACCGGGTTCGTGACGTGTACAGGCGCGCCCAGGCCGACGGTCAGTCCGTTGGCTCCGGCGGCGAAGGCCATGTTCACGTCGATGCCGACCAGATGCCGCAGGGTGCACTCGGCATCGGTCATCGGACGCGCCCAGTCGAACGACTCCTCGAAGAGCTTCTCGCCGGGGCCGCGGATGTGGAACCGGGGCAGGTCCGCCAGGAGCGGGTGGCCGTCGGGGGCCTCGCACGGTGCCGGATCGACCGGGTCCTTCCCCAGGGAGCCGGGGTTGTGCTCGGAGTGCCGCTTGCCGTCGGCGTCCGGCTCGGAGGCCCGGGTCGGCGGGTGCAGACCGGTCATCAGTTCCAGCCCCGTCACCGCGGTCGAGCCGCGCGGTGTCATCACCCTCGACGCGTACACACCCAGGACGCGGGCGAGGTGGGCCGGCGGGAGCTGCCCGGCGGTGGCCCAGTGCCGGGGGTCGAGCGCGTTCCACGACGGGATGCACAGCTGAACGCAGGCCCGCTCGGAGCCGGTCGCGGGGCGGTAGATCCTCGCCCACGGCCCGAACCCGCGCTTGGTCAGCTTCCACTCCGCGCGGGCGAGCTGCTTGACGGCCTTGTGCCCCTCCGGGATCCGCCCGGCGATCCGCTCCTCCTCCGTGAGCGTGACCGGGAGGCCGTAGCGCTCGCACGCGGCCGTCGTGAGGACGAGCAGCGGGTCGGCGTCCTTGCCCGGACCGGACAGCTTCGGCTGACCGAGCCTCGCCTCCCGCAGTGTCCATTCCACCAGGGCCGGGATCGACTTGGCGGGGACGTCCAGGACCAGGCCGGCGGTGCAGTACGCCAGCACCTGCCCGTCCTCGACGTCGACCACGGCCAGTGGACCGTTCTCGAACCGCGGATCAGTGCTTGCCCCTGCCGGAGTTCCGGCCGGGGCCGGTCGCCGAGGCCGGGGCTGGCGCGACGCCGACGACATCCCGCCGGTGCGCGGTGCGGGGGTCGGAGCGGCGGTCACGGCCGGGGCGGCGCCCGGAGCTGGGGACAGGGAGCTCTCGGGCCCGGTGACAGAGGTGGTTTCAGGAGTTGGGGTGGCGGGCGGAGGCTGTGCCGGGGTGGGTGGGCCGGTGAACGCGGCGGGAAGGGCCGGGGTGTCCGGCTCCTGCGGCTGGGCGGGTGCGGGGTAGAGCCTGGCGAGTCCTTCGAGCAGCCGCGCGTAGGCGTCGCGCTCCGGCGGACGGGGCTCAGTTTTTCCGGCCTCCCAGCCCGACACCGTGGCCCGCCGTACCTTCAGCGCACCCGCTACCTCGTCGATCGTCAGGCCGTGCGCGGCACGCAGCCGTTTGCGCTCCGCCGGAGGCGGCAGCACCGCGCGGGACGAGAGCAGTGCGTCGACCGCGTCGAACAACTCGGACATGGAACACCTCCTGACTCAACCTACCCCACGAAACCCACTTGCCTCGCTCATTCTGCGTACGACGCGCGTACGCAAGGCGTACGCAGCCTCTTTCACTACTGGCGCCAGGACGGCGCCTGCTCCTTCGGCTCAAAGGCTGGGCGCCCGAGCCGGTGGTAGCGGCGGGCTCAACCCTCGCCCCGCCAGCGGGACCCGTCGGTGTTCGCCGCCGGGGCCAAGGCGGAGAGGCGGCAGGCCGGGCGGGCCAGCGTTGCTGACATGAACTCACGAGATCGCGCCAGAATGACACAGTCGCCTCGGGGTCCCCTGCCTGCCTCACTCGGACGATCCATGGTGAACAGCGCCGAGTAGTTCGGTGGTGCCGTGATCTGTTCAGTGCCATACATGCCGGATGCGGGCGTTCACGTTCGTCGGCGAGTGCGAGCGTGGCCATCAGTGCGCAGGTGGTCATGCCGAGGAAGAGCGGCGTCGCGGTGCGGTCGCCCGCGGGGCCCATCAGGGGGGCGACGGCCGCGCCGAGGGCGCTTTGCAGTGTGCCGAGCACTGCCGAACCGGTACCGGCCGCGTGTGGCACGCGTCCGAGGGCGAGTGCGGGGGCGGTGGCGAAGACCTGCCCGAGACCGAGGAAGCCGATGCCGACCAGGCCCAGGGCCCAGAGCCGGTTGAGATTTCCGGTGGTGGCGACGAGCAGTACGGCGGTGCTGGACACCAGGAGCACGGCCAGTCCGGTGTTCAGCAGGAGCCGGGGGTCGTAGCGGCCTATGAGGCGGGGCGCGGCAGCGCTGGAGGCGGTGGCGGTGAGGGCGCCCGCGGCGAAGGCCGTGGATCACCCACCGACGCTGAGGGCCAGAACGTTCTGCAGCAGGAAGGGGGAGGCGGCGATGGAGCAGAACAAGGTGGCGCTGCGGCGAAGCAGAAGGCCAGTGCGCAGCCCGGGTAGAAGCGGTCGGTCAGGACTGAGGCGGCGGCTTCGATCGTGGTCCGGGTGCCACCGGTGTGCCGGTGTTCAGCGGGCAGGCCTTCCGAGACGGGGAGCAGCGCGGCCAGGAAGACGAGCGCGGTGGAGCCGGCCGGTGCCCAGAAGACCGCGCGCCGGCCTCCGGAGCCGTTCACCAGTGTCCCACCGGCCGGCGGCGCCACGATGGGGGCGAGGGCGCACAGTGCCGTGGCCAATGCGCAGACGCCGGTTCCTCCGAGGATCGGTTTCCGGCATCCGTACCGGCCGGAGAGTGGGCCGGGGACGAGTTGGCCGACGGCGAGCCCGAGGAGGAAGGCGGTGGGTGAGTTGAACCCCGGCGGGGGCGGGGGTGCCCGTATCTCTTTGGTCAAGGTGGATGGGGCTGTTCTAGGGCGCCTGGAACGATGTGCTCGTGCATGTTGATGATGAGACGGTGACAGCGGGCGGGAACGGACCGGAGTGGACGGGTGCGGTCAGTCAGCGTCTCCGTTGCTGCGTCTGTGGTGGGTCGACTGATGGCGCCGAGGACTACGTACTCGTCGAACTGACGGCGAAATTCTCTGACGCGCGCCAATGGCTGGGTGCGCATGCGGAGCACCTGAGCTCCGTCCTTGCAGAGGGGTTCTCCGTGGAGGTTCACGACATGTAGGGCTGCCGTTGTGGCCTGCGCGATCTTCGTTCGCAGGCAGGGTCGTTGCCCTCACTTCGTTCCGGTTGTCCGAGGTTCGTAGAAGGTGCCGTCTCTGAGCATGGCGAACAGGACGTCGGCTCGTCGTCTGGCGAGGCAGAGCAGGGCTTGGGTGTGGCGCTTGCCCTGGATGATCTTCTTGTTGCAGTAGATCCGCGAGGCCGGGTCGCTCAGGGCGGCGAACGCGGAGAGGAAGAAAGCCCGTTTGAGCTGCTTGTTTCCTCTCCGGGAGGGAGCGGCTCGCGGCCGACCCCGACGGGGCCGTACGGCTCGCGGTCTCCCTCAGACCCGAACTGGACGAGACCCGGCGCATGGCGATCGACTTCACGGTGGATCCCCTCTCCGGGGGAATGGTGGAGTGCGTACGAGACGGGATCACCGACCCCGAAGTGCTGCGCAGGGCAGCAGCCTCCGCCCATCCCCTACTCCGGTGCAGCGCCGCCCACAGCCCTCACCTGCCGCCTGACCTTCTGGGTTTGCTCGTGCGCACCGAGGATCCCCGCGTGGAGGCTCTTTTGGGCGTACACCACCCCGATACTCCGGAGGAGGTCCTGATGCGTGTGTACGCGAGGCTCGGCGGGACGCTCTCCGCCTGGATGGCGGAGACACACCCCCGTTTTCCCCGCCGGGGTCTCGCCGCGCGCTACGCGGACCATCCGGAAGGGCACTACCGCCGGCTGGCGATCCGCGACCCGGCCGCCGCGCCCGCGCTGGTCGAACGGCTCAGCCATGACCCCGTGGTCCGGACACGGCAGGCAGCGGCCGGTGACCCGCGCCTGCCGCTCCACCGTCTCCGCGAGGTCCTCCACATCCCTGAAACGTCCTACAGCGCGGGCGCCAACCCGGCGCTCCCCGAGAGCGAGATGGCCGCCGTCCTGAACCGGGCCGGTGTTCCCGCCTGACCGCCGAGCGGAACGGTCTCCTGTTGCGGGGAACCTCAGGGACTGTGGATGGCGGCGCGATGCTGGCACTGCCTCGCGACGTGTGAAGCACCCAGGAGCAGAGCGTTTCAGGGGCCAAGCGCCGCAGGCGTCCCCCGGCACGACCGGCGTCCCGATCAACCACAACTCTGGTCGGCGCCTCGGCCCCGCAGCAGGGCCGTGAGCCCGGGCACAACCCGTCGACCCCCTCACAGCGCCGCGTCGGTGTTCGCGGCCTTCACATGGATGCCGATCGGGCGGAGCCTCGCTGCCGGCGGCAACCGCGCGGTCTCGACCGCCCGGCGGGGCTTCTTGGAGGCGGTGAGTCTCGGGGTTATCCGCAGAATTCCGCCTCGATCACCGTTGCGGTGTCCCCCGTCCAGTCGCCGTTGAAGTTCAGGGCCAGCGAGTGGCTCGCGTCCCGGGTGACAAATGCCTCGGACTGGGAGCCGTGGATGCCGCCGCCGTGGCCCCAGACCTCTTTGCCGCAGTTGAGCCCGGTGGACTGGAGGCCGAGGCCGTATCGGTACCGCGGCTGTCGGGGGTCGATCGGCACGGTCGTGGTCAGGGCGTTCTGCTGCTCGGGCGGGAGCAGTCGGCCTTGCAGCAGGGCGCGGTAGAACTTCTGGAGGTCCTTGGAGTCGGAGATCATGCCGCCGGCCGCTCCGGCGAGGGACGGGTTGAGTGCGGTCACGTCGTGGATCATCGCGGCCGGGTCGTCGGAGAGGGTGGAGTAGGCGCGGCTCGCCGGGGCGGGTATCCGGGGGCTGGTCCTGGGGACGGAGGTGGCGTGGAGTTGGAGCGGGCGCAGGATCCGGTGTTCGATCTCGGCCTCGTACTCCCGGCCGGTGACCCGCTCGATGATCATTCCGGCGAGGGTGTAGTTGGTGTTGGAGTACTGCCAGCCGGTGCCGGGGGCGAAGTAGGGCTGGTGCCGCATCGCGAGGCCGACCAGTTGCCCGGGGGTCCAGGTGTCGTAGCGGTGGCGGAGGAAGCCCTCGCCGAAGATCTTCGTCTGGAAGCCGGGGTCGGAGGTGTAGCTGTAGATGCCGCTGGTGTGGTTGAGGAGCTGGCGCAGGGTGATGTGCCGGCCGTCGTGGCCGTTGCCCCGCACGGTGCCGGGGAGCCACCGTTCGACGGTGTCGTCGAGGTCGAGTCGTCCTTCGGCCTCCAGTTGGAGCACGACGGTCGCGACGAACGTCTTGGTGATGGAACCGACGCGGTAGCGGTCCCGGGTCTTTCGTTCCCTGCCGGTGCCGAGGTCGCCGGCGCCTGCGGTCCCGCTCCAGCTTCCGGCCCGGTCGCGGGCGCCGGCGACGGCGCCCGGGACCCCGTCCCGTACGGCCTGTTCGAGGGCCCGCTGGGTGGCTCCGTGCCGATCGCTGCCCGCTTCGGCGGCGGTGGGATGCGCGGCGGCAGGGGCTGCCAGCGCTCCGGTGGCGAGCGCCGCCACCACGGCGGCGAGTGCTGTGCGGACCGTACCTGTTGTCATCTCGGTCTCCCTTGATCGGCTTCCGTCGACAAGGAGGACTCCTCCACAGGGGGATCTTGTTGCCCGACATCACGGAGTTGAGCCTCAACCGGCCATTTCACGGACGGCCCGCCCCGGGCCGGGACGGCGGGGCACCGCACTGTTCCCAGGGCCGCCGGGGGTCGGGAGTCGGCCCGTTGTCAGTGGCTTGAGCAAGGATGCCTCTATGACCACCCTTCCCGCCGAAACGGCGTTGCTCAGTCCTGCCCAGTACCAGGACGCCGTGCAGTGTGCCCGCCAGTGTGCCGCGCTGTACTACGGCGACGGTGACAGCCCTCTCGACGACACGGCCTACGACCTGCTCCTGCGGTCCATCGCCGGGTGGGAGCGGGCCCACCCGGACCAGGTCTCGCCCGACTCGCCGACGGAGAAGGTCGGTGCGGGTACGGCCCCGGTGGGCGATGTCGCCCATACCGCGATCATGCTCTCGCTGGACAATGTCTTCGACGGGACGGAGCTGATGGACTGGGAAGCGTCCCTGGTCAGACGCACCGGCCGGGCCGTGCGGGACGGCTTCACGGTCGAGCCGAAGCTGGACGGTGTCGCCGTCTGCGCCCGTTACCGTGACGGGCGGCTGGTTCAGCTGGTGACCCGTGGGGACGGCCGCAGCGGAGAGGACGTCTCGCACGTCATCGGCACCGTCATCGGCCTGCCGCCGCGGCTGGAAGAGGCCGTGACGTTCGAGGCCCGCGGGGAAGTCCTCTTCACCCGGGAGCAGTTCGCCGAGGCCAACCGTGTGCGGGAGCGGTATCGGGCGAAGCCGTTCGCCAATCCCCGCAACGGGGCCGCGGGGACCGTGCGGGCGAAGGACCGTCCGTACCGGCTGGAGATGTCGTTCTACGCGTATGGCGCGGTCGAGCTGGGCGGTTCGTTTCTCCGGGGGGCGCCGACCCACGCGGAGGTCATGGCGCGGGTCGCCCGGGCCGGTGTGCAGACCACGGCCGCGACCGACGCCGGACTGCGCCTGTGCGCATCGGTGGACGAGGTGCAGCGGCGGGTGGAGGAGATCGGGACGATGCGCGGTGGTCTCGCGGTGGAGATCGACGGGGTGGTCGTGAAGGCCAACAGTCTGGAGGACCACACGGCGGCCGGGTCCGGTTCGCGGTTCCCGTACTTCGCCGTGGCGTACAAGCTGCCCGCCGAGCGGGCCCGTACGAGGCTGCTGGGGGTGGAGTGGAACGCGGGCCGATTCTACATCGCGCCGCGTGCCCTGCTGGAGCCGGTCTTCGTCGGAGGGGCCACGATCACGTCGGCGACCCTGCACAACTGGGCCGATATCGGCAAGCGGGGTCTCCGGATCGGCGATGTGGTGGAGGTGTACCGGGCCGCCGAGGTGATCCCCCGGGTGGAGGCGCCGGTCGTCGAACTGCGTACCGGGCAGGAGACGGAGATTCCCGAGCCGGTGGCCTGTCCGAGCTGCGGCGGTGCCATCGACAAGAGCGAGGAGCGGTGGCGGTGCGCCGACGGGGTCGCGTGCGGGCTGCCCGCCGCACTGCTCTACGCCGCGGGGCGGGAGCAGCTCGATGTGGACGGGATCGGTCCTGGCGTTGTGAACGCCCTGGTGGGGGCCGGGGCGGTGGGTGATGTCGCCGATCTGTTCGCGCTCACCGTCGAGCAGCTCTCGCTCGCGGCCGGCAGCGACAAGCGGGGCGCGACCGTGTACGGGCAGATCCAGGCGGCGAAGTCCCGGCCGTTGAACAAGGTGCTGTGCGCTCTCGGGGTGAAGGGCACCGGTCGCAGCATCTCGCGCCGGATGGCCGCCCATTTCGGGACCATGGACGCGATCCGGGCGGCCGACGCGGCGGCGTTGGAGGGCGTCGAGGGGATCGGCGCGGAGAAGGCGGTGGTCATCGCCGCCCGGATCGCGGCCCTTGGGCCCGTGATCGACAAACTGGCCGCTGCCGGGGTCAACCTGACCGAGCCCGTCCGGGAGAGCGGGCCCGACAGCGGGGGCAGGCCGCTGGCCGGGCAGTCGGTGGTGTGTACGGGGACGATGACGGGGCCGCTGGAGTCGTACAGCCGTGCCGCGATGAACGAGCTGGTGGAGCGGGCGGGCGGGACCCCGTCGGGGAGCGTGTCGGCGAAGACGTCCCTCGTCGTGGCCGGGGGGAAAGCGGGGTCCAAGAAGGCCAAGGCGGAGAGTCTGGGAATCAAGGTCCTCAGCCCCGAGGAGTTCGCCGTCCTCGTCGCCGACCACCTCTCCTGAACCGGCAGGGTCCGTTGCCGGGCCCGCCCCTGCCGCGGCACCGGGCGCTCTGCCGGCCGGTCTCGAGGGTTCGCCGACGCGTGCGGCGGAGGTGCGGTCAGCGCGGCGCGGTCGACGGATCCGTGGTGGGCGGGCTCTCCTGCCCAGGCGCGGCTTCCCCCGCAGATGTGCGGGGTGAGCGCGGAGTCGGCCTCGACCCGTGTCACGGGGTGTCGCGCGAGCCGCGGGGTGCCGTGGGGTGGACCGGGTGGGCGGCGGGGCCCGTGTTCCTTGCGGCGGGTGAACCCTTCACCCCGGCGGTGTGTCGCCCCGATCCTCCGGCGCGGGTACGGGATCACGACTACTTTGGTTGCCCGTACGGCGTCCGGCACGATGCAACCCCCGGGATGGTACGCATGGCTGATCGGGTAGGGGACGAGGCAATGTCCGACGATTACTACGACCTCGGCACGCACACCCGGCGGGTGACCACGTCCTCCCCCGTCGCTCAGCTCTGGTTCGATCGCGGGCTGGTCTGGACGTACGCCTTCCACCACGAGGAGGCCGTCCGCTGCTTCGAGAAGGCCGCCGAGGCCGACCCCGACTGCGCCATGGCCTACTGGGGGATCGCGTACGCACTCGGTCCCAACTACAACAAGCCGTGGGAGTTCTTCGACGCGCGGGACCTCGCCCGTACCGTCGAGCGGACCCATGCGGCGGTCGAGCGCGCGCGGGAGAAGGCCGCCGGTGCCACGGTCGCCGAACGGGCTCTGATCGCGGCGTTGCGCGCCCGCTATCCGCGGGCGACGCCGGTCGAGGACTGCTCGGTCTGGAACGAGCCGTACGCCGAGAGCATGCGCGCCGCCTACGCGTCGGACCCCGGCGATCTCGATGTCGCCGCCCTCTACGCCGACGCGCTGATGAATCTCACGCCTTGGCGGTTGTGGGACGTGCGTACCGGCGAGCCCGCCGCGGGCGCTCGGACGGTCGAGGCGAAGGCGGTGCTGGAGCGGGCGCTCGCCGCGGCCGGCGGGCGGGATCATCCCGGGGTGGTGCACCTCTACATCCACTTGATGGAGATGTCTCCGTACCCGGAGCGCGCACTGCCCGTCGCCGACCGGCTGCGCGGGCTGGTGCCCGACGCGGGGCATCTCGCGCACATGCCCTCGCATCTGGAGGTGTTGTGCGGGGACTACCGGCGGGTCGTGTGGGACAACGACGCCGCGATCGCCGTGGACGCGAAGGTCCTCGACCGGGCCGGCGCGATGAACTTCTACACCCTGTACCGGTGCCACAACATTCATTTCAAGATCTACGGAGCGATGTTCCTCGGGCAGTCCGAGGTGGCGCTGAAAGCAGTCGAACAGCTGGAGGCGGCCGTTCCGGAGCAGCTGTTGCGGGTGCAGAGTCCCCCGATGGCCGACTGGCTGGAAGCCTTCTCGGCGATGCGGGTACATGCGCTGATCCGGTTCGGCCGCTGGTCCGACGTCCTCGGTCTGCCCTTCCCCCACGACCCGGAGTTGTACAGCACCACCACGGCGATGCTGCACTACGCCCGGGGTGTCGCCCTTTCCGCGACCGGCCGTGTGAGCGAGGCCGAGACGGAGCGCGAGCGGTTCCGTGAGGCGGCAGGGCGGGTCCAGGAGACGCGTATGTTGTTCAACAACACCTGCGCGGACATCCTCACGATCGCCGCCGCCATGCTCGACGGTGAACTCGAGTACCGTCACGGCAACGTCGATGTGGCGTTCGCGGCCCTCCGGCGGTCGATCGAGCTGAGTGACAGCCTGCCGTACGACGAGCCCTGGGGCTGGATGCAGCCGCCCCGGCACGCCTATGGCGCGCTGCTGCTGGAACAGGGACGAGTCGTGGGGGGGGGGGGCGGGGGGCGGGGGGGGGGCGGCGGCGCGGCCCCCCCCCCCCCCCCCCCCTTGGGGGGCGTGGGGGCGCACCCGGCCCCCCGCCGCCGCCCCCGCCCCCGGCCCCGGGCGCCCCCCCCCCCCCCACGACGCCCTCCCACGAGCCTGCCAGCACCCGGGCAATGTGTGGTCCCTGCACGGCCTTCACGAATGCCTGGTCCGGCTCGGGCGCATGGGGGAAGCGCGGATCATCGCGCAGCAGTTGAAGACGGCCGCGGCTCTGGCCGACGTACCGATCGAGGCTTCCTGCTTCTGCCGGACGGAAGGAGCCGCCCAGGAGGGCGGCAGCTGTCACTGAGAGCCGCCCCTTTGACGTTCCTCCCCCGGGTCCGGGCTGTCGCGCCGGCCGACGGGGGCAGTCTCCGTCCGTTACGGGTGTCGCGGCCGCCCGAAGGCGGCGGCCACGAGGGCTCGCTTCACCGCGGGGTGGACGTCCACGCCCCCGCCGTCGGCGCGTACCGCGCATGCTCTGTGCACCCCACTGTTCGGCCGAACGGGTTGATCGTGGCCGGCTTCTGGCTTTAATAATAGACCGACTGATCGATTAATGAATCGAGCGGGCTCTTACCCATGCCGAGGAGGCATCTTCATGACGGACTACCGACCGCCCGACCTGTCCGGCTCCCGCCGGGGATTCCTGCGGACCGTGGGCGCGACGGGCGGCGCGGGGGCCGTGTTCGCGGCGATGGGCGCGCTCGGCCTCGCCCCGACCGCGGCGAGCGCCGCCCCTTCGCCGTTCCGCGCGCCGCGCGCGTCCGACTTCACCCTCACCGGTCGCAGCGCGGCCGGTGTCGTGGTGGTCGGAGCGGGTGTGGCCGGACTGACCGCCGCCTACGAACTGCGCAAGGCCGGCTACGACGTCACGGTCCTCGACGCCCGCCCGCGGATCGGCGGCCGCAGTCTCACGGTGCGCGGGGGCGACACCCTGACCGACACGAACGGCTTCACCCAGCAGGCACGCCTCGCGCCCGGCCAGTACTTCAACGCCGGACCCGGGATGCTTCCGCAATGGGCACTCAGCACGGACTACTGCCGTGAACTCGGAGTGCCGCTGGAGGTGTTCTCGGTCGCCAACGAGAACACGTTCGTGTACGACCCGGAGGCTCCGGGAGCGGTGACGCGCATGCAGACCGCACGCTCCGACGCGTACGGCGTCATCGCGGAACTCCTGGCCAAGGTGACGGACCGAGGGCTGCTCGACGGACAGCTGTCCGCCATCGACAAGGAGCGGCTCCTGGAGTTCCTCGTGACCACCGGCGGCATCGGCGGCCCGGCCGACGACTGGGCCTACGCGGCGTCGCCGGGACGGCGCGGCTTCGCGGTGCCCCCCGGCGCCGCGGGAGCACCCGGCGTGCCGCTGCCACCGCCGGCCTCCTCACTCAGTCGGGTGTTCTCCCGGCAGGTGGCGGGCCACTGGCACCTCGACGCCGATTTCGAGATGGCGTCGACCCTGCTCCAGCCGGTCGGCGGCATGGATCGTATCGTCGAAGCCCTGGCCGACCGGATCGGCCGGCAGCGGATCCGGTGCGGAGTCGAGGTCACCTCGATCACCGAAGGCCCGCAGGGGATACGCGTCACCCACCGCGGTCCCGGAGGCACCGGCGCACTCGACGCCTCCTACTGCATCGTGACGACGCCCCCGCTGGTGGCGGCGGGTATCGCCGGGCTTCCGGCCGAGGTGACGGCCCTGTTGCGTACCTTTGTGCCCGAGCACCCCGCCAAGATCGCGATGGAGTACCGCAGGCGCTGGTGGGAGGACGATCTCGCCGTCTACGGCGGCCTCACCTCGTACGGCCGGGACGGATCACTGTGGTACCCGTCCCACGGCCTCCACACCGAACGCGGCGTCATGGTCGCTTTCTTCGAAGGCGCGGAGAACACACTCCACCCCCTGTCCCCCGCCCGGCGGACGGCCGAGGCGGTGAAACGCAACGAACGGGTACACGGTGTGAAGGCCCGCACCGAACTGGCGAGCTCGGTCTCTGTTTTGTGGGGACTCGAACCCTTCCTGGAAAGCGGCTGGCAGGCGGCCGACGCGCAGAACAACTCGGTCGTGAACAGCCCGGGGTTCCGGCCGCTCACCGAACCGGCCGGGCGCGTCCTGTTCGCCGGGGACTGGCTCAGCAACGCGCTCGGCTGGCAGCACGGCTCGATGGCATCGGCACGCCGGGCGGTCGAACGGGTGCACGCGCGGGCGCTGGCCACCTGACCCGGCGTATCGGCGGACGCGCCCGTCGCAGGGCCGGGGACGGAGGCGGGGCCGGGCGCATCCGCCGGGCCTGATGCCACCCCTGCCCCGGCTTCGCCTGCCCAGCCGGGGCAGGGGTGGCTGCCGGTTCAGGTCGCCGGGTGTTCGCCGGGTTCGCGGTGGACGGCGGTGATGTGCCGCTCGGGGCCCGGGGATTCGATCTCGTCCAGCACGGCGACGGCCAGGTCCTCGGCGCTGATCCACGAGCGGCCGTCCGCCGCGGTCAGCAGGGTGTCGGTGCCGCGCCGGTAGCGGCCGGTCCGTTCGCCGGGCTGGAGCAGGGCGGGCGGGCTCAGGTAGACCCAGTCGTGGTGGCCGTGGGTCTCGGCGGCGCGTAGCTGGGCGATCCCGGCGGCGGCGACGGGCCGCAGGTGGGTGGGGACGTAGGCGGGGTCGTCGGCGATCAGGAGGTCCGGGGTGCCGGGGCTGCGCAGGGCGCCGGCGCCGCCGACGACGAGTACGCGGATGTTCAGCGCGGCCGCGATGTCGAGGACGGTACGAGTGGTTCCGGTCAGGAACACCGGGTCGGCGGGCTCGGTCCTGACACTGAGCACGATCGCGTCCGGCGCGGGGCGTGCCGTGGAGCCGGTGAACGCTTCGCGCAGGTCCCGGGCGTTGCCGGCGTCGACCGGTACGGGTGTCACGCCGGGGTCGTCGCCGGTGGGCTTCCGGGACAGGGCGAGGACCCGGTGCCCGCGCGTGCCGGCTTCGGTGATCACCCGGCTGCCGACCATTCCGGTGGCGCCGATGACCGCGATGGTCAGGGGCTTGGTGGAGGTGTGGGGCTCGTGGGGCGTGTGCGTGGTCATCGGGTCCGTCCTTCTCGTATTGGTGCGGGCTGGTCGTGGAGGGGGGTCTCGGGTCGTGGGGCCTGTCGGTCACGGCGGGCGCGGGCGGTGAGGCGGAGGGTTTTCGGGGGGTCGAGCTGTGCGGCGAGCAGGGCGGCGAGGGCGAGGACGAACCCCAGGGACTGGGGCGCGTTGAGGGATTCCCCGAGCGCGATACCGATGCCGGCGGCGACCAGCGGGGACAGCAGCACCAAGGGGGCGGAGGCGCCCACCGGCAGCTTGCCGATGCCGCCGAACCACAGGGTGTACGCGATCAGCCCGCCGACGCTTCCCAGCCACAGGTAGCCGGCGGCCGCCTCCGGGCCGATCCGTGCGGGGACGCCTTCGACCGCGAGGGTGAGGGGGAGCAGCAGTGCTCCGCCGGCCGCGAGCTGCCACCCGGCGAACGCCATGGGGCCTACGCCCGCCGGTCGGCCCCAGCGCTTGGTCAGGACGATCCCGGCGGCCATGGCCGCCGTACCGCCGAGCCCCGCGGCCACTCCGACGGCGTCCAGCCGGGCCCCGGGGCCCAGGACGACGAGTCCGACGCCGACGACTCCGGCGGCTCCCCAGATCCACCGCCATGCCGTGGGCCGGTCGCCGAGGACCGCCCGGGCCGCGGCGGCGACCAGGAGCGGCTGGGCGGCGGACAGGGTGGCGGCGGCCCCGCCCGGGAGGCGCTCGGCGGCCACGAACAACAGGGGGAAGAGGGCGCCGATGTTCAGGGCGCCGAGAAGGGTCGCCTTCCACCACCAGTCTCCCCTCGGCAGGACGCGGGTGACCGCCAGGGCGAGCAGCCCGGCGGGCAGGGCGCGCATCAGTGCGGCGAACAACGGGTGTCCCGGCGGGAGCAGTTCGGTGGTGACGGCGTAGGTGGTGCCCCAGGCGGCGGGGGCGAGCGCGGTCAGCGCGACGGTCGCCGCCCGGTGTGCGGGCGGGGCGCTTCGCGGTCTCTGCGGCCGCTCGGTCGAAGGAGGCATGAGCCGAGTCTCTCCCTCGTCATCGATGGTTCCAAAGCATGCTTGTCATAGCAGCCATGAACAGAAACGATGGCCGGATGGATCTCCAGCAGATGCGTTACGTCGTCGCGGTCGCCGAGACGCGGAACTTCACCCGGGCCGCGGAACGCTGTTCCGTGGTGCAGTCGTCGTTGAGTCACCGGATCGCCGACCTGGAGCGGGAGTTGGGGGTCAGGCTGTTCGCCCGTTCCAGCCGGCGTACTGAACCGACCAGTGCCGGGGAGGCGTTCCTCGTGGGTGCCCGGGAGTGTCTGGCCGCCGCCGATCGGGCCGCGGTGGACGCGGCGGCGGCGGCGGGGGTGGTGCGGGGCCGGCTCGCGGTGGGGGTGCTGGTGACGACGGCCGCGGTGGACGTGCCCGAGCTGCTCCAGCGCTACCGGGCCCGTTATCCCGATGTGCGGGTCCGGCTGCGGGCGGGGGGCAGTGACGAGTTGGCGGACGCGGTCCGGCGGGGCGAGCTGGACATCGCCTTCCTGGGGCTGCCCGAGGGCGTGGAGCCTTCGGGCGTTGCGGTCCTCGTCCTCGACCACGACGAGCATGTCCTGGTCGTGCCCGCGGGGCACCGGCTCGCGGGCCGTGCGCGGGTCACGCTGGCGGATGTCGCGGATGAGACGTTCGTCGACTTCATGAACGGCACGCCCGCCCGGGCCCAGTCCGATCTGGCGTTCACCACGGCGGGTGTCACGCGCGACGTCGCCTATGAGGCGGGGATCGCGGAGCTGATCACCCGGCTGATCGTGCGGGGGCTGGGGGTCGCGCTGCTGCCGTCGGCGTTCGTCCGTCCCCTGGCCGACGACGATCCCGCGCTCGCGCTGGTGCCGGTCCTCGACGGGCCGCGCCGTGTGGAGTCGTTGGTGTGGAACGAGTTCAACCCGAGCCCCGCCACCCGGGCGTTGCTGGACACCCTCGGCGTCAGGGCGGTCGGCGGCCCGGCGGCGGGCGGACGGAGCCGGCGGACGTGACGCGTACGGCCGAGGGCGGTCCGGTGGCTATCAGTCCGTCGTGTACGGCGAGCATGTCCGCGTACGTGTGCTGGTACGTGCCGTACGTGGGCAGGGTGAGCAGATCGGGGGTTTTCGCGTGTCCGGCGCGCCGCGAGGCGGCCGTCGAGCGGGGCCGGGCCTCTCGCCGCGAGCGGTGTGGCGAGAGGACCGTCGTGTGCCGGTGCGCGGGGCCGAAGGGGGTGGTCAGGGGGCCGGGAAGCCGAGGTTCCAGCCGTCGATGATGCGTTTGGGGCCGATGAGGATCTCGTCCTTCCGCGGGTCGTAGCGGATGTAGGAGTCGCCGCTGAACAGCCAGGCTTCTTTGGTGCCGGGGCGGATGCACGCGGCGTCGACGCGCCTGCTGAAGGGGGTGTCGCGCAGGGCGGTCCAGGTCTGGGCGATGGGGGTGGGCCCGATGATGCGTTTGTCCTCTTCGAGGTGGTAGCGGATGTACTGGTCTCCGGCGAAGATCCAGACGGTGTCGGAGTCCTCGGGGTCGGGGAGGGCCGCGTCGATGCCGTACTCGAAGCCCGTGCCCTTCAGTCCGGTCCAGCCGCTCGCGATGGGGGCCGGTGGGACGACGACCTTGTTGTTGTCGAGGTCATACCGCAGGTACTGGTCGTCGTGGAAGAACCATGCGTGAGGGGATTCGCCCGCCGCCTTCGGTTTGGGGATGGTGGCGTCGACGTGGTCGGCGAATCCGTGGGTGTCCAGGCCGGGCCAGTTGGGGGCGACCGGGCGCGCCTCTTGGGCGAGGGTGTCGTTCTCGAGGTCGAAGCGGAGATAGAGGTCGTCGTGGAACATCCAGATCTCCGTCTTCTTGGGGATCGGGCCCGGGCAGGGCAGTACGGCGCTGACGCCGTCGACGAACGCCTTGCGTCTCAGTGGTGCCCAGCCCTCGTGGATGTGCTGG
Source organism: Streptomyces sp. NPDC059248 (assembly GCF_042753905.1). Classification (NCBI taxonomy): domain Bacteria; kingdom Bacillati; phylum Actinomycetota; class Actinomycetes; order Kitasatosporales; family Streptomycetaceae; genus Streptomyces; species Streptomyces sp. NPDC059248. Next base: position 21,844 of record NZ_JBHYZV010000091.1, read on the forward strand.
GGGCCCATGGCGACGGAGCTGGTCCGGAGGTTGTAGCGGACGTAGTAGTCGCCTCGGAAGAGCCACAGTCGCCGATACGTCGACCTGCCCCCGCTCGGCGGCCGCGGCATGGTCCCGGACGGCGTTGACGAACGTGGCGAAGGCGGTGGCGTCGGCGTCGTCGGCGTCGTCGAGGTTCAGGGTGGCCACGAGGGGTGGAGGCATGTCGGTGTCCCGTCTCGAAGTGCCGGAAAGGGGGCCGGAACACGCGCACGGTTCGGGGTGCGTACCGGCGGTCCGCGCGCCGAGCCCGGCGCCGTTCGGCGCACCACGGCACCGGCGACCCGCCGGGGCCGCGCGGGCACGAACGCCGCTTGTGGGCGCCACCGACGGATCCCACCGGGTTGGGGCGGTGGCTGGAGGACACCGCTCACCGGTATCCCCAGGGGACCGACGGGACCGCTGCTCCGCATCGCACCCCCCTGCTCGCACCGTCGCGGACACGACACTGTCAGTGAACCGCCCCGGCGAGCATGGTCGGAAGACCGGATCCGGCTGGCGTCGGCTCCCTGTCCCGGGGCCTCGGCCGGTCCGTCCTCCCGGTGACCGTGGTCGCGTCGCCCTCAGGGCCGAGCCGGACCGCGTTCGGGATTCGCGTTCGCGTACACGACATCGCGCCGGTCGTAGCCGTGCCGCAACCGCAGCCGGGGCCGCCGCGGGGGCGACCCGCGGGTGGCGCCTATGCGCGCACGGCGTCCCGGACGAATCGCCGGAGGTGTGTGCGGACGGCGTCGGGCCGCTCCAGCCAGGGCTCGTGGCCCGCGTCTTCGATGCGGGTCAGGGGAAGCGTGAGGCGGTGCGCGAGTGAGGCGAGGGCCGCGACGGGGCGGGGGTCGTCGGCGCCGGCGAGCAGTTCGGTCCGCGCGGGCAGACGCGCGCGGAGGTCGGCGAGGTGGCCGTCGAGCGGGTCCCGGTGTGCTTCCGCGCCGAGTTCGGCGTTCATGGACCAGTTGACCGGGCGACGCCGGCGGGCGTCTCCGGCCGCCCGGTGCCAGCCGTGTCCGGGGTCGGCGTGGTCGGTGAACCAGGCCAGTGTGAGGAGCTCGATCTCCTGGTCCTCGGTGCGGTGCGGCAGCTTTCCCAGGGCCTGGTAGCGCTCCTGCCGCGCCGGCGACATGCGGCGGGCGCGTTCCGTGCGGTAGCCCGTACGCCAGTCGCCGGTGAACGGCCCGCACATCAGGAGCATCGCGGCGACCCGGTCGGGGTGCCCCAGGCAGAACCGGCTCGCGAGATCGGTGCCGTAGGAGTGCCCGATCAGTACGGCCCGGGGCACGTCCCACGCGTCGAGCAGCTCCGCGAGGTCGTCGACGTGCCGGGCGAGGGAATGGGGTCCCCTCCACGGTGATCGGCCCGTGCCGCGTTGGTCGTACCGGTATACGGGTGCCAGGTCCGCGATCATGGGGGCGATATCGCCCAGATAGTCCGGCAGGCCCGGGCCGCCGTGGAGCAGGATCACCGCGGGTTTCCGGGCCGTGTCTCCCCGTGCCGTCCAGTGCAGCCGTGCTCCGTCGGTGATGGGCACACGACCCTGCGTCTCCGTGGTTGTCACCGTGAAGAACCTACCGGTGCCACCGGGGCCCGGGGTCGGCTCCCCCCAAGGCGGTGCGCCACCGGCGAATTCCCTCTTGCGGAAATACCCCCGGGGGGTATGCTGTTCTCAGAACACGGACCACACGGGACTACACCTCGCACAGGCGGAGACATCATGAGCACCAGTCACGGACACCACATGACCAGCCACGCCGCCCACGGTGGCCACGGCGGAGCCCGTCCCGGCGGGCTGTCGGTCTCCGAGAACGGATACACCCTCGAGTTCGCGTCGGCGATCCTTCCCGCCGGGACCCAGACGGTCACCTTCCGGATCACCGGTCCCGACGGACGGCCGGTGACCGCGTTCACGCCCGAGCACGACAAGGAGCTGCACCTCATCGCCGTCCGGCGCGACACGGCCGGGTTCCAGCACGTACACCCGGTGATGGACGAGAAGGGCACCTGGAGCGTCGAGCTGACTCTGGCGCCGGGCGCCTGGAGATTCTTCGCCGACATCCACCCGAGCGGCCACGACGGGACCATGACGCTGGGGGTCGACGCCTCGGTCGCCGGGCTGTACGACCCCCGGCCGCTTCCCGAGGAGACGCGTACCGCTCATATCGGCGAGTACACCGTCACCCTCGACGGCGGGCTCGTGCCCGGAGCGGCGAGCGACCTGACACTGACGGTGAGCCGGAACGGGCAGCCCGTCACCGACCTGCAGCCGTACCTCGCCGCGTACGGACACCTGGTCGCGCTGCGCGCCGGTGACCTGGGCTATCTCCATGTCCACCCGGAGGGCGAGCCCGGCGACGGCATCACCGAGCCGGGCCCCGGGATCAGCTTCATGGCCACCGCGCCGTCGAGCGGCACCTACCGGCTCTTCCTGGACTTCCAGCACGACGACACCGTCCGGACGGCCGAGTTCACCGTCCGCACCACGGCGGCTCCCGACCACGTCGACCACCATGCACACCACGGACACCATGCACACCACTGATCACATGGACCAGCACTCAGGAAGGACTGCCGTGCCGCGTCTGACCCGACTCACACCCGACACCGCGGTCGGCGCCTCACGCGACCTCCTCGGCGAGCTGGCATCCCGCCACGGGCAGCTCGGCGACATGGTCTCCACGATGGCGCACTCGCCCGCCGTCCTGGGCGGCTACCTCCAGCTCAGCCGGGCCATGGGGCGGGCCAAACTCAACCGCGGGACCAGTGAGTTGATCTCGATCGCCATCCAGGCGCAGCAGGGCTGCGGGCTCTGTCTCGACTCCCATGTCGGTGCCGCCCGCGCCACGGGAGCGGACGAGGACGAGATCGAGCGTGCCCGTGCGGGCACCTCGGCCGATCCCGCGACCGCGGCGATCATCGCCCTCGCCCTCCGGATCTACCGCGAGCCGACGTCGATCACCGACGAGCACGTCACCGCGTTGCGGGAGCACGGCTACAGCGACCGTGCCATCGCCGATGTCGTGGGTGTCGTCGCGCTCAACATCCTGACCGGCGCCTTCAACCTGCTCGCCGGACTCACACCGCGGAGCGGTGGCGCCGATGCGTAGCCACATCCCCGCCGCCGCCCGCGGGACGCGGCCTCAGACCCGAGGCCGCGGCCCGCCGTACGGACACGAAAAGGAACACGCCATGAGCCTGTTCGCCATCCGCGACTACCGCAACCTGTTCGGTGCGCAGATCATCGCCCTGTTCGGTACCGGGCTGACGACAGTGGCCCTCGGGCTGCTCGCCTACGATCTCGCGGGACCGAACGCCGGCACGGTCCTCGGCACCGCCCTGACCGTCAAGATGGTCATGTACGTGGTCATCGCTCCCCTCACCGCCGCATACGTCGACCGCTTCCCCAGAAGAGCCTTCCTGGCCCTCCTCGACGTGGTGCGCGCCGCGGTCGTCCTGGCACTGCCGCTGGTCACCGAGGTCTGGCACATCTACGTCCTGATCGGCCTGCTCCAAGCCTCGTCCGCGGCTTTCACCCCGACGTTCCAGGCCGTCATCCCCGACATCGTCACCGAGGAGTCCGACTACACGCGCGCCCTGTCCGCCTCCCAGGTCGCCTCCACCATGGAGAGCCTGCTCAGTCCGGTACTGGCGGCGGCCGCCCTGGCGTTCATGAGCTTCGACCGGCTGTTCCTGGGCACGTCCGCCGGATTCCTGGTATCCGCCGTACTCGTCCTGTCCACCCGCATCCCCGACGCCCGGCCCAGTGCCCACAGCCGGGCATGGGACAAGGCGGTGGGAGGGATCAGGACGTTCCTCGGGACACCGCGGCTGCGCGGCGTCATGGCGCTCAATGTCGTGGTCGCGGCGGCCGGCTCGATCGTCGTCGTCAACACCGTCAACCACGTGCGTGACGGCCTCGGCGGCTCGCAGTCGGACGTCGCGTGGATGCTCGCCGCATCCGGCGCCGGGACCTTGCTGACGGCTTTGGTACTCCCCCGTGTACTCCGCAGGACCACTCCTCGCACCGTCATGACGACCGGCGCGGTGGTCCTCGTCGGGGCCACCGTCTCCGCGGTGGTCCTCATGGCGGCCGGCCTTCTCACCTGGGCCGGGACCGCGATCGTCTGGACCGCCATCGGCACCGGCATGGCGCTGGTCATCACACCGACGGGCACCATCCTGCGGGCCTCCGTGGAACCGAACGCGATCCCCGAGGTCTTCGCGGCCCAGTTCTCCCTCTCGCACCTGGCCTGGCTGATCACGTACCCCGTCGCGGGATGGCTCGGTACGCACGGGGGGTTCACGCTCACCTGGTCCGTCCTCGCGGCTCTCGCCGGGACGGGCACTGTGGGGGCGCTCCTCCTCTGGCCCCGCCGGGACGGACGACGGGCCGCGACGGGAGCCACGGCCCATGCCGGGTCCGCGTCCGCGTCCGGGGCGAACCGTTCGACCCTCGCGAAAGCCGCCTAGAACACGGCCCCCGATGTCTTGGACCCGCCCGGCCGGGCGGGTGCAAGTCATCGGGGGCGGCCGGTGGCGGCCCGCCGCGGCGATGGGTGTCTCTTATACACAAGAGACGCTGCCGACGACTAC
>NZ_JBHYZV010000092.1:0-26291 GCF_042753905.1 Streptomyces sp. NPDC059248
ACACCGTGCCCGATGTCGCGGTCGCCGAACCGGCCGAGAAGCCCAAGCGCACCCGCGCCGTCAAGAAGACGACCGCGAGCGCCACAGCCGAAACGGCCGAGCCGGTCGAGACGGCGGAGAAGCCGAAGCGGACCCGTACCGTCAAGAAGGCCGTCGCCACCGAAGCCCCCCAGGCCGAGGCCGACGCCCCCGCCAAGCCGGTACGCAAGCGGACGGTCAAGAAGACCACCACCGCCGACACCGTGCCCGATGTCGCGGTCGCCGAACCGGCCGAGAAGCCCAAGCGCACCCGCGCCGTCAAGAAGACGACCGCGAGCGCCACAGCCGAAACGACCGAACCGGCCGAGACAACGGAGAAGCCCAAGCGCGCCCCTCGGGCGCGCAAGGCCGCGGTCGCGCAGCCCGAGAGCTGACGGCCGCGCCGATTCAGGCGCGAACGACGGCCCGTCCCCACCCGGGGACGGGCCGTCCGTCTTTTCCCCGCCCCGACCCCGTAATCTCGAACGCATGAGCCGCCCCCCGACCTTCGAGACGCCCGGCTGCGCCCGCTCCCGGACCCTGACCACCGACCGGGGCGGCTTCGCCGTACTCGACGCCCGACCGGGCGCGTCGGCCGGCGCCCCGAAGGGGACGGCCGTCCTGGTGCCCGGTTTCACCGGCAGCAAGGAGGACTTCATCGCCCTCCTCAAGCCGCTGACGGACGCCGGATACCGGGCCGTCGCCATCGACGGGCGCGGGCAGTACGAGTCACCGGGTACCGAAGACCCGGCCGCGTACACACTGGACGAGCTGGGCCGGGACCTGCTGGCGCAGACCGCGGCGATCGCCGCGGAGGACGGCGGCGGGCCCGGTCCCGTCCATCTGCTGGGGCACTCACTCGGCGGGCTGATCTCCCGTGCGGCGGTCCTGGCCGACGCGTCGCCGTTCCGGACCCTGACTCTGATGGCGTCGGGACCCGCCCGGGTCGGCCCGGCGCAGCGCGAGCGCGTCCGGCTGCTGGGCGACGCGCTGGCGACCCTGAGCATGGCGGAGGTGTGGGAGGCCATGCAGGCGCTGGAGCCGCCCGCCGACACCGAGCTGGGCTCCGCCGACACCGAGCCCGGCGGGGCCGGGCACGACGCGCACGAGGAGCTGTTGCGGGAGCGCTGGCTGCGGACCCATCCGCGCCAGCTGATCGCCACGGGACACATCCTGACCTCGGAGCCGGACCGGGTCGACGAGCTGGCCGCCGTACGGCCGCTGCCGAAACACGTCCTGAGCGGGGAGCGCGACGAGACCTGGCCCGTACCGCTGATGGACGAGATGGCGGTACGTCTCGGGGCCCTGCGCACGATCATCGCGGGTGCCGAGCACTCCCCCAACACGGACCGCCCGGCGGAGACCGCCGCCGCGCTCACCGCCTTCTGGGACCCGCACTGACCAGGTGCCCCGCTGTTGCCACCTTCAGGTGATTCGTTAGGCAGGGAAAAGTTTTCTTTAGCGTACGGAATATTTGCCCGGCCATCGTCTGTTGAACCGAGGAGACACCACACAGTTCTCCAGCAGGAGGATCAGACGAAGGGAGAAGCCTTGCGCTTCGAGATCATGCGCCTGGACGACGTCGACGGCACCGCCGTGGACACCACCGTCGTGGACGCCGCCTCCGTCAACCGGATCGTTCAGCAGGCAGCGGCCACCGGCCAGCGCCTCTACATCCGCCCGGCCGACCCGGCTGTTTCATAACGCCGACGGCCCACACACATGACAGCGCCCCCGCGGATCTCCGCGGGGGCGCTGTCGCATACGCCATCGGGACTCAGGCGCCCTGGACGACCTGGGTGACACCGTTGATGATCTGCTGGACGGCGATGGCCGAGAGCATCATGCCCGCGAGGCGGGTCACCAGGACCACTCCGCCGTCCTTGATCAGCCGGATGATGCCCAGCGAGTAGCGCATCGCCAGCCAGAGGACGGCGTGCATCGCCACGATCGCCGACCAGACGGCGATCTGCTGCGAGGCGTCGTTCGCGTTCTGGACGGCGAGGATCACCGAGACGATGGCGCCGGGCCCGGCGAGCAGCGGCATCCCGAGGGGGACGAGTGCGACGTTCACGTCCTTGGTCTGCTTGGGCTCGTCCGTCTTGCCGGTGAGCAGATCGAGCGCGATCAGCAACAGCAGCAGACCACCCGCGATCATCAACGCGGGCACGGAGACATGCAGATAGTCGAGGATCTGCTGACCCACCAGGCCGAAGACGGTGATCACGCCGAAGGCCACGGCCACGGCCTGCCAGGCCATCCGGCGCTGCACCTTGGCGGGGCGCCCGGAGGTCAGGGCGAGAAAGATCGGGGTGACCCCGGGGGGATCCATGATGACGAAGAGAGTCAGGAACAGGGAGCCGAAAACGGCGGCATCGAACATGGTGGTGCCTTGCGGGGAGAAGAGCGGGGGGGAACGGGCGGAAGGCGATACGGCGGCGGCAGGCGGCCGGGCGCACGGGACCGCGGCCGGACGGCCGTCCGGCGGGTGTGCGCGCGGAACCTAGACGGAGGTACGTCCCCCCGCGCCCGGGACCGGGAACGCGCCGGTCGCCCGGCGGGTGATCTCGCCGAAGATCTCCGGGTCGGTGGTGAAGTGGCCGAGCGGGACGTCCTTGCGGCTGCCGTGGTAGTCGCTGGAGCCGGTGGTGAGCAGGTTCAGCTCGGCGGCGAGGCCCCGCAGCCGGACGCGGGCGGGCTCGTCGTGGTCGAGGTGGTCGACCTCGATGCCGTCGAGTCCGGCGTCGGCGAGTGCGGCGATCGTCTCGTCGGAGACCGTACGGCCCCGTTTGACGGCCGCGGGATGGGCGAGGACCGCGACCCCGCCGGCCGCCTTGACCAGGCGTACCGCCGTACGGGGGTCGAGCTCGTGCTTGTCGAGGTGGGCCCGGCCGCCGTCGGCGATCCACTCGGTGGTGAAGGCGTCCGAGACGGTCGCGACGACGCCGCTCTCGACCATGGCGGCGGCGATGTGCGGGCGGCCGACGGAGCCGTCACCGGCGATCCGGGCGACCTGGTCCCAGGTCACGGGCACACCCAGCTCCTGGAGCCGGGTCACGATGGCGCGGGCGCGCGGCACCCGGTCGTCGCGGAGCAGCTCCCGCTCACGCAGCAGCTCGGGCTCGTCGGGGTCGAAGAGGTAGGCCAGCAGATGCAGACCGATGCCGTCGACGGCGCACGATATCTCGGCGCCGGTGACAAGGGTGAGGGGACGGTCGAGGTCCGCGAGGGCGGCGACCGCGGCGGCGTGCCCGCGGGTGGTGTCGTGGTCGGTGAGCGCGACGACGTCCAGACCGGCGGCGGCCGCGTTGCGGACCAGCTCGGCAGGGGTGTCCGTACCGTCCGACGCCGTGGAGTGGGTGTGCAGATCGATACGCACGCATGACTCCGGGGCTCGGCGGACGGGACGTTTCAGTCTATCGGGGATCGGCGCCGCTCCGACGCGTCGTCGATCACACCCGTTCGGCCCCGCCCCCTCCGTACGACGCGGCCCCCGGGCCTGCGGTCGGCGGCCCGCGGCATTCGGCGTTCGGCGTTCGGCGGCTTCAGGACAGCAGCCGCTGCGACAGGGCGCCGCAGGGCACCAGCTCGACCTCCGCGCCCGCGTCCCGCAGATCCGTCAGGACGAGTTCGTCGTACATGAGCAGTCCGGAACGGCCGGGCCAGACGATGGCCCACAGCCACAGTCCCCGCGCCTCCCCGGCGAAGACGGCCCGGTCGTCGGGTGCGGCCAGCACGTGCCAGAGGGGCGTGGGGCGGCCCGCAGCCAGTATCTTCGCCTGCGGCGCGTGGTCGGTACGGATATGCGGGCCGGGGTCGGGGCCGTCGATCCCGGCGTACCGCGCGCCGAGCCCGACCCCCAACTCCTCCGCGATCAGCAGCAGTTCGCCTATGCCGCCGAGCGGCCCAGGGCCGGTGCAGGCGACGGCGGTGGCCCGGCCGCCGCTGCGGTCGTCACCCGCGTACGCGACACCGGTGAAGAGCCAGCCGACGGGCAGGGGCCAGGGCATCCACACCGGCACCCGGGCACGGTGCACCGCGACGCCGAGGGCTTCGACGCTCGGTGGGATCACCGGCTGGAGTGGGTGCACGGCGCCGTGCACATCGCACTGCCACGAGTCGGCAAAGAGACCGGGCGCCCTGACCCGGCCACCACACTTCGGGCAACTGGGTTCGCCCCTCATAGGTCTCAACGGTCCTACCCGGCCGTCGCCGCGTCAAGGACGATCACTCTTTCCGGCGTGTGCACTTGCGGGCGGTGGTACGGGGGTGTAACCGCGCCCGCGACCCGTCGCCGCGCGCCGGGTGCGCCGGGCGGGGCGGGGCCGGCGACCGGGCGGCGTGGGTGCGCAGGTCCGGGCGCGTCAGTCCAGCGGTACCGAGGAGCGCAGGGGATCACGCAGATCGGTGCCCCGGGCCAGCCAGCGTTCCTGGAGCTGCCCGGCGCCGTGGACCCGTTTCCACGCGGCCTCGTTGGGTGTCATCGGCAGCAGCGGCAGAAAGCGGACCGGGTCCATCGGCTCGTCCAGTTCCAGGTCCTCCACCAGGCCCCCTGCCTCACCGACCAGGACGGACGAGAAGGGCGCCCCCGGCCACAGCGGCCCCCCGAGGTCCAGGGACGCCCCAGGCGCCACGACCACGCCCTCGACCTGCGGAGACGCGGCGAGTACGGCGAGCGGGCGGAGGACCTTGTCGGTATCGGCGAACCCGGCCCGTACGGTGAGCAGCAGCTCGGCGCGCGGCCCCCTCAGCGGGTCGGCGAGCGTCGCCGTGGGATCGGTCATGGGCCGCGCCGACATCCCGAGCGTCGCGTACCGTACGAGCCCCTCCGGCCCGGCGCCGGTACCGCCGCCGGGCTCCGCGGCGTCCCGGCCGGTGAACCGCAGCACCTCGACGCGGTCCGTCCCCAGGAACGTCACCGCGGCCCTGGCGTCGGGCTCCCCGAGCCCCAGCAGCAAACGGGATTCGACCAGAGCGAGAACATCTGCCATGCCGCGAGCATAAAGCGCGTAGGGAACGGGCAAGGACAACAGTTGACCGTCGGTCGGCTGATAGTGTTGGCGGCTGGTCGGGACATCACTTGGCCGGCGCCTCCGACGCGCCGCCCGGCGTCCCGCCCGTGACACGCGCCCCCGTCGTACGGGGGTCCGCAGTCCCCTACGGGGGACCGGCCGGAGGAGGTGGGGTCCACGGTGGATCGAAGTCGACCGTGCAGTACCAGCCGCTCTTCCGTACGGCCCTGTTTCGGCGCCACGTTCGCGACCGCGCCCGTCAGGTGATCCCGCTCCTTCGTCGCCCGCGCGGCTGAAGGACCTTCGGCGGCCGTTCCGTACCCCCGGGTACTCCGGCTCACCGACGCACCGGCGGCGTCTTCGTACGGCGGAAGAGCACCGTTCACACCGGTCGAAACCCAGTTCTCGATATCGCTTCGGGATTCCTCGGGTTTCTCCGGATTCCTCCAGCTCTCACCAGCTTTGACCAGCACGACCCGCTTGTTGCGAAGTCTGTCTGTTGCGAACGCCGTCACCGCGCGTCGATCCGCGGTGCCGCCCGCTTTGCGGACGTAAGAGATCACGTCCCCATTCCGGGCTGCGCCTCCCCGCGTGCCGACGGCCTCTCCGTGAATGGAGTAAGCCATGTCGATGATCCGTGACCTGCGCGCCGCCGTCCGCCCCTCCCGGCGCAGGGGTACCGGCGACGCCTACGCCCCGCCCCGCCCCTCCGGGTACGACACCGCCCGTGACCCCTCCGCCTCCAGCGCCGTCGTGGACTGCGCCGTCTACCGCGACGGCCGCCGCCTGGCGAGCGACAGCTGTCTCACCCCGCGCGAGGCGATGCTGCGGGTCCGCGAGGGCGGCGGGTTCGCCTGGATCGGGCTGCACGAGCCCACGGAGGAGGAGTTCGCGGGCATCGCGGCGGAGTTCGGCCTCCACCCGCTCGCCGTGGAGGACGCGGTCCACGCCCATCAGCGGCCCAAGCTGGAGCGGTACGACGACACCCTCTTCACGGTCTTCAAGACCGTCCACTACGTGGAGGCGGCCGAGCCGTCGGAGCCGAGCGACGTCGAGACGGGCGAGGTGATGTGCTTCACCGGCCGGGACTTCGTGATCACGGTCCGGCACGGCGGGCAGGGGTCGCTGCGGGCCCTGCGGCACGGCCTCCAGAAGGACACCGAACTCCTGGCCAAAGGCCCCTCCGCGGTGCTGCACGCGCTGGCCGACCATGTCGTGGACGGCTATATCGCGGTCGCCGGGGCGATGCAGGACGATATCGACGAGGTGGAGATCGAGGTCTTCTCGACACCGTCGAAGGGCGGCCCCCGGGGCACCGACGCCAGCCGGATCTACCAGCTGAAGCGGGAGGTGCTGGAGTTCAAGCGGGCGGTGACACCGCTGCTGCGGCCGATGCAGCTGCTGAGCGAGCGGCCGATGCGGCTGATCGACCCCGATATCCAGAAGTACTTCCGAGACGTCGCCGACCACCTCGCCCGGGTCCAGGAGGAGGTCATCGGCTTCGACGAGCTGCTGAACTCGATCCTCCAGGCCAATCTGGCGCAGGCGACCGTCGCCCAGAACGAGGACATGCGCAAGATCACCTCCTGGGCCGCGATCATCGCCGTACCGACGGCGGTGTGCGGCGTCTACGGGATGAACTTCGCGTACATGCCCGAGCTGACGTGGAAGTACGGCTATCCGATGGTGCTGACCGGGATCGCGGTCATCTGTTTCACCATCCACCGCACCCTCAAGCGGAACGGCTGGCTCTGACGCCCCCGGAAAGGTCCGGCCGGGGCCGGGAACCGGCCGCCGGACGCTCCGTCCCGGCCGGGGGCCGCCGGTAGGCTGCGGGCATGACAGACCCGCAGCCCGCCGCAGCCCCCGGCCAGGACGCGACCCCCGCCCCGGACCCGGAGTTCGGCCCCGCCCTGATCGAGGAGGCCACCAAGAAGTCCGGCCTCGTCTGGGTCAGGGGGGAGACCCCCGGAGCGCCCGAGCGGGCCCTGTGGCACGTCTGGCACGAGGGCGCGGCCCATGTCGTGGGCGACGGCCCGGTGGAGCAGCCGCTGCCGGGTCTCGTCGCGGGCGGCGCCGCGGACATCACCGTACGCAGCAAGGACAAGGGCGGCCGGCTGCTGTCCTGGCGCGCCTCGGTGACGGAGCTCGTGCCCCGCTCCGAGGCGTGGGAGTCCGCGGTGGCCGAGCTGAGGGCCAAGCGGCTGAACGCGACCGACACGGAGGGGCTGCCGGAGCAGTGGGCCGCGGACTGCCGGGTACTGCGCCTCGAACCGGTGTCGGTGGCGGCGGCGCTCCCGGACGGATCCCTGGCCGTGCCGCCCGCCGTCAGCCCGGCGACGACGCGTCGGCCGATCCCCGCCGCGCTCCCCCGGCTCCTCTTCCGCCGCCGCGACCGCTCCTGACCGGCGCCCGGCCATCGGCCATCGGCCATCGATCGTCAGCCGTCGACCGTCAGCGGTCAGCCGTCAGTCGTCGGATTTCGAGCCGCGGTCCGACGTGCCCAGGTCCCGGCCGTAGTCGACGACCGCGGACTGCCGCGGGGGCGCGAGCGGGAAGTCGACGTCCCACTCCGCCAGCGTCAGGACGCCCGCGCCGCCCGCACGGGCGAACTGGACCGGGTAGGGCGCGCCTTCCAGGGATACGTCGAGTTCCCCGCCCGCGCCCTCGCCGGCGCTGACCTTGATCGTGCGGATGTCGCCGATCTTCGTACGGTCGCCCTTCTCCAGCTCCCCCTGCATCCCGAGGAAGCCCTCCAGCATGGCGTCCTTGTCGGTGAAGCCGCGGAACTGGTCGTACGCCGGGTCGTCCTTCGGGACCTTGACGTACTTGTCGTCGAGCTTGTCGGCCGCCTCGGCGCCCCACTTCGTCGGCTCGGCGCCGTCCTCCCCGCGGGTGGTCCAGAAGTCCGCGTCGGCCTTGAGGTAGAGATCGTCGCCGATCCTCAGCAGCTCGAACGTTTCTTCGCCGGCGGTCACCGAGCCGGTGCCACCGCCGTCCTTCAGCCGCATGTTCAGCTTGTAGGTGCCGCCCTTGCCGACGAGCGTCCCGGAGAGCCGGACGGCCTTCGCCGCGTCGGCCGCCGTCCTGGCCCGGTCGTCGATCTCGGTCGCGGTCAGCTTCCCCAGCCCGTTGGTGCCCTTGTCGGGGTCCTCCTTCTCGCCGCAGCCTGCGGTCCCGGCCACGAGCCCGGCGCACAGCGCGGCGGCGAGCGCCGCCCGACGAGTTCTGAGGGTCCGCGGGGCGGCCGGGCGGGGCCCGGAACGCCGGGAAACGGAGGGGAGGAGAGTCACCTGCGCACTGCCTCTCATCGGCTTCTGATGGGGTGGCAGTGCGCAGCGTACCGGTGCTGAGCGGCGGCTTCACCGGCAGCCGTACGGAAGCCATACGGACGCCGACCACCGGCGCCGACAATCGGTACGGGCTAGCCTGAAAGCCCTGAACGGCAGCGTTCACCAGCGGAACCGGACGAAAGAGCAGCATGGCCGGCAGCAGCCCCCGGGTCTTCGTCTCCCATCTCGCCGGGGTGCCCGTCTTCGACCCGAACGGCGACCGGGTCGGCCGGGTCCGCGATCTCGTCGCCATGCTCCGGGTCGGCCACCGGCCGCCCCGGCTGCTGGGCATGGTGGTGGAGGTGCTGACCCGCCGCCGGATCTTTCTGCCGATGACCCGGGTGACCGGGATCGAGTCCGGCCAGGTCATCACCACCGGCGTGCTCGACGTCCGCCGGTTCGAGCAGCGGCCCACCGAGCGGCTGGTCCTGGGCGAGCTGCTGGACCGCCGGGTGCGGCTGGTGCGCGCGGGCGACGCGGGCGACGACGGCGCGGGCGAAGGTGACGCGGGCGAGGAGGTCACGGTGCTGGATGTGTCAGTACGGCGGCTGCCCGCGCGCCGTGACTGGGAGATCGACCGGGTCTTCGTCCGCCGCGGCAAGGGCGGGGCGCTGCGCCGCAAGGGGGAGACGCTGACCGTGGCGTGGTCGGCGGTGACGGGCTTCTCGCTGGAGGAGGAGGCGCAGGGCGCGGAGAGCCTGGTCGCCACGTTCGAGCAGTTGCGCCCGGCGGATCTGGCGAATGTGATGCACCATCTGTCGCCCAAGCGCCGGGCCGAGGTCGCCGCGGCCCTCGACGACGACCGTCTCGCGGATGTGCTGGAGGAGCTGCCGGAGGACGACCAGGTGGAGATCCTCGGCAAGCTGCACCAGGAGCGGGCGGCCGATGTGCTGGAGGCGATGGACCCCGACGACGCGGCCGACCTCCTCTCCGAGCTGCCCGAGGAGGACCAGGAGCGGCTGCTGACCCTGATGCGGCCGGACGACGCCGCCGACGTACGGCGGCTGCTGTCGTACGAGGAGCGCACGGCGGGCGGGCTGATGACGACGGAGCCGATCGTGCTGCGGCCGGACGCGACGGTCGCGGACGCGCTGGCCCGGGTGCGGCAGGAGGATCTGCCCCCGGCGCTGGCGGCGCAGGTGTACGTCTGCCGGCCGCCGGACGAGACCCCGACCGGCAAGTACCTGGGTACGGCGCATTTCCAGCGGCTGCTGCGGGATCCGCCGTACACCCTGGTCGCCTCGGTGGTGGACAGTGATCTGCCGCCGCTGGCGCCGGACACCCCGCTGCCCGCGGTGACCAGCTATCTCGCCGCGTACAACATGGTGGCGGCGCCGGTCGTCGACGAGAGCGGGTCGCTGCTGGGGGTGGTGACCGTGGACGACGTACTCGACCATCTGCTGCCGGAGGACTGGCGCGAGACCGAGTTCGAGGAGTCGGCGTTCCACGAGGACGCGGCGGTACGGGGGGACGGGCCGGAACCCCGGTCCGGCGGGGCGGGCGGGGCTGAGGGGCGGTGAGCGGCGACTACGGGCCCCTCCCCGACCGGGGCGAGGCCAAGGACCGGACGGCGGCGGTACGTCCCCGGGCCCGGCTCGACATGCCGCAGGTGCCGAAGCTGACGATCCTTCCCGAGTACGACCCGGAGGCGTTCGGGCGGCTGTCGGAGCGGATCGCCCGGTTCCTGGGCACGGGCCGGTTCATCGTCTGGATGACCGCGGTCATCATCCTCTGGGTGCTGTGGAACATCTGGGCCCCGCGGGAGCTGCGGTTCGACCAGTACCCGTTCATCTTCCTGACCCTGATGCTGTCGCTCCAGGCGTCGTACGCGGCCCCGCTGATCCTGCTGGCGCAGAACCGGCAGGACGAACGCGACCGGGTCACCCACGAGCAGGACCGGGAGCAGAACGAGCGGTCGATCGCGGACACCGAGTATCTGACCCGGGAGATCGCGGCGCTGCGGATGAACCTGGGGGAGGTCGCCACCCGGGACTGGATCCGTTCCGAGCTCCAGGACCTGCTGCGGGACCTGGCCGCGGCGGACGGGGCGGGGCCTGGGGCGCCCGGGGTTCCGGGGCCGTACGGGGCGCGGGGCGGTCCTGAGGGGCCGTCTCCGTACCGGGCTCCCGGTGTATTCCCGGACCGGCCCGCTTCGGAGGGTGACGAAGGCGACCGCTGACGGGCTTTCCCCAGCCGTCGGCCCGCGCCGTACCATCTCCGTATGGCTACGGAAGACGCGGTGCTCGCGGCACTGGCGACGGTGAACGACCCCGAGATCAACCGACCGATCACCGACCTGGGCATGGTGAAGTCGGTGGAGATCGGGGCGGACGGCGCGGTCGCCGTCACGGTCTATCTGACCGTCTCCGGCTGCCCGATGCGCGAGACGATCACCAGGAACGTCACGGACGCGGTCGCCCGGGTCGACGGCGTCACCCGGGTCGATGTGACGCTCGACGTGATGAGCGACGAGCAGCGGCGCGAGCTGGCGACGTCCCTGCGGGGCGGGACCACCGAGCGCGAGGTCCCCTTCGCCCAGCCGGGGTCCCTGACCAGGGTCTACGCGGTCGCCTCCGGCAAGGGCGGGGTCGGCAAGTCGTCCGTGACCGTGAACCTGGCGGCGGCGATGGCGGCGGACGGGCTGAAGGTCGGGGTCGTGGACGCCGATATCTACGGCCACTCGGTCCCCAGGATGCTGGGGGCCGACGGGCGCCCCACCCAGGTCGAGAACATGATCATGCCGCCGTCGGCGCACGGGGTGAAGGTGATCTCCATCGGCATGTTCACCCCGGGCAACGAGCCCGTGGTGTGGCGCGGGCCGATGCTGCACCGGGCGCTCCAGCAGTTCCTCGCCGATGTGTACTGGGGCGATCTGGACGTTCTGCTGCTGGATCTGCCGCCGGGGACCGGCGATATCGCCATCTCGGTGGCGCAGCTGGTGCCGAACGCGGAGATCCTGGTGGTCACCACTCCGCAGCAGGCGGCGGCCGAGGTCGCGGAGCGGGCCGGGTCCATCGCCGTACAGACCCATCAGAAGATCGTCGGCGTGGTCGAGAACATGTCGGGCCTGCCGTGTCCGCACTGCGACGAGATGGTGGACGTCTTCGGCAGCGGCGGCGGCCAGCGGGTCGCCGAGGGCCTGACGCGGACGACGGGCGCGAACGTGCCGGTCCTGGGCTCCATCCCGATCGACGTGCGGCTCCGGGAGGGCGGCGACGAGGGCACGCCGGTCGTGCTCAGCGACCCGGAGTCCCCGGCGGGCTCGGCGCTGCGGGCCATCGCGGGCAAGCTGGGCGGCCGTCAGCGCGGCCTGGCGGGGCTGAGCCTCGGGATCACGCCCCGCAACAAGTTCTGACCCGCGGGGCCCGGGTGTCCGGGCCCCTGGACAGGTCCCGTTCCGGGTCCCGGAACGGGTCCCGTCAGACGTACGGCGTCAGATCGTGGACGACCGCGAAGCCGAGGCCGTAGGCGCTCAGGCCGCGCCCGTAGGCGCCCAGGTGCGCCCCGCCGCGGGTGGAGCCCGCCAGGACCCAGCCGAAGTCGGTCTCCCGGTAGTGGAACGGGGTGGGCTCGCCGTCGACCGGCAGCGACAGCTCGGACCAGACCGGTGCTTCGAGCCGGTCGGCGAGTTCGAACGCGGTCTCGGTCTGCTGGTCGAGCCAGTCGTCGCGCAGGGAGTGGTCCATCTGCGGCGGCCAGGTGTGGGCGAGCAGCCCCGACCCGGCGAGCCAGGCCGCCGATGAGACCGAGGTCGCGTCGAGGACGCCGGTTCCGTCACCACTGCGGCGTACGGGGCTGGCGGCGACCGTCACGACCACCGCGAACCGCTCCTTGGGCTCAGGGTCGGCGCCCCCGGCCGCGGCCGTCGCCGCCCGTATCGACGGGGTGTCGCCGTGGCCCAGCGCCCCGTGCTGGACGACGCCGTCGGCGGCGGCACCGACCCGCATCAGCCGGCGCGCCCCGGTGAACGCCTCGTCCAGGCCGTACCAGTCGAAGGACGCGCGGACGTAGTCGTCGAGCACCGGTCCCACCGGCTGTTGCTCCCGGCTCGTCGTCTCCATCGGTCCGGCCGCCTCTCCGTATCCCAGGTCCGGAGCGGACCCGCCCCCCTCGGGCGTCCTCGCGTCCTGACAGTTGGAGAGAATAGCCACCCCGCCGTTGAGTGCCGGGATTGACCACCGAGGCCGACCCCCCACGGCCCCGGGTGGCCCAACGCCATCGGGCCCCGGATTCCCTGATCCCCGCGCACGGAAGCGGTACACCGGAGGTTTTAGGGGCGCGAGGAACTGCGCGAGCAACCCATCACGGCGGAGAGCCGTACACGGGCGGCACGCGGCAGGGCGGAACACGGCCCCGGGGACGCGGGCCACACGAGGCGGGCCCGCCCCGGGATGCCCGGGACCCTGCGGGAGGCTACGTGGCGTCGGCGTCGTACGGCGCGCGGTCGTCGCGCTTCTTCAGGAGGTCCGGCGTGCTCGCGGGCTCCCGCTTCTTCAGCAGGTCCGGTACGTCCGAGGGGACCGAAGCGGCGGGCTCGGGCTCGGTGCCGTTCACCGTGTCCGCGATGTCGTTCATGTCCTTGCGGAAGTCGAAGGACTCGCCCAGCTCCTTCAGATCCCGCAGATCGTCGTTCCCGTCGAGCTGCTTGCGCAGAAACGTCTTCGGATTCAGGTCCTCGAACTCGAAGTCCTTGAAATCCGGGCCCAGTTCATCGCGGATGTCCTGCTTGGCGCTGTCGGAGAACTGGCGGATCTTCCGGATCGTACGGGAAACGTCCTGGATGACCTTGGGGAGCTTGTCGGGGCCGAAGATGAGCACGGCGAGCACCACGAGAGCCACCAGCTCCAGTACGCCTATGTCATTGAACACCCAGTTGCTCCTCGTGTTCTCCGTGGCCCGTGGGTCCGCGGATGGGGACGGGATCCGATCCACCGTACCCGGCGGACGTTCCGCGCGTCACGTGTCGGTAAGGGGTGATCCCGGTCGAACCGCCGCCGTTCACGACCCGGCAAGTCACCGGCCAGTCACCGGTCAGCCAGGCGTCAGCCGGGGGCCGGTCAGGAGTCGGCCGCCGGCCGATCGCGGGCCAGTCGCCGGTCAGCCAGGCGTCAGTCGCCCTGGGACGAGCCGAGCCGCAGCTTCTTCTTCCGCTCCTGGCCGTCGCGGACCACGGTCAGTTCCAGTTCGTCGCCGGGCCGGTGGGCGCGGATCTTGACGATCAGCTCCTCCCCGCCGTAGACCTTCCGCCCGTCGACCTCGGTGATCACATCGCCCGGCCGGATGCCCGCCTTCGCCGCGGGGCCGTCCGGGACGACCGTGGGGCTGCCGTCCTTGTTCTTCTCACTGACCCGGGCGCCCGCGCCGGTGTAGCGCATATCGAGATTGACGCCGATCACCGGGTGGGTGGCCTTACCGGTGTTGATCAGCTCTTCGGCGACGCGTTTGCCCTGGTTGACGGGGATCGCGAAGCCGAGGCCGATGGAGCCGGACCGGCCCGCCTCGGGGCCGCTGCCGCCGTCGGCGGCGCGGATGGCGCTGTTGATGCCGATCACCCGGGCCTCGTTGTCCATCAGCGGCCCGCCGGAGTTGCCGGGGTTGATCGGGGCGTCGGTCTGGAGGGCGTCGACATAGCTGATGTCGGTCCCGTCGCCCTTCTCACCGCCCGCGGTGATCGGCCGCTCCTTGGCGCTGATGATGCCGGAGGTGACGGTGTTCTGGAGGTCGAAGGGCGCGCCGATGGCGACGACGGGATCGCCGACGCGGACGTTGTCCGAGTTCCCCAGGGGCAGAGGGGTCAGCCCCGACACCCCGCTCACCTTGACGACCGCCAGGTCGTAGCCGCTGTCCTTGCCGACCAGGGTGGCCCGCGCGGTCTCCCCGCCGCTGAACGTGACGGAGATCTCGCCGGAGCTTCCGGCCGGGTCGACGACATGGTTGTTGGTGAGGATGTGGCCCTGCTTGTCGAGGACGAAGCCGGTACCGGTGCCCTGCTCTCCGCCGCCGGCGACATGGAGGGTGACCACGCCCGGGAGGGCGCGGGCGGCGATCCCGGCGACGCTGTCGGGGGCGCGGTCGCGGCTCTCCTCGGGCGCCTGGCCCAGTTCGATCCGGTCGCTGCCGAAGCCGCCGGTGCGCTCGACGTACGAGCCGATACCGCCGCCGACGACACCGGAGACCAGGGCCAGCAGGACCGCCCCGGCCACGACGGGGCCGCGGGCGCCTCGACGGCGGGCGGGCGGCCCGTCCTGATACGTCAGCGGCCCGGCCGGGGGCCCGCCGCCGGGAGTGCCCCAGGGGTCGTACTGGAGCCACTGGGACGCCGGGTACGGCCCGCCGGGTACGGGGGCGTCGGCGGGCCGCGAAGGCGGCGTGGGCGGCGTCTGGAACCCGGCGCCGTCGGTCGGGTAGGCGCCACCGGCCCGGGGGTCGGCCGGCGGGGGCCCCGCGGGGGCCGCTCCCGGCGGGTACGACGGCGGGACCGCGGTGCCGTGCGCGGGGGTCGGTACGGGCCGCTGGACGGGCGGCGCGGGGGCCCACGGCCCGGGGCCGCCGTACGGCGGGGTGCTGTACGCGTCGGGCGCGTGCAGGGGGGCGGGCTGTACGGGCGCGCTCTCCGTCCCCGGTGCCGGGGACGGGCCGGGTACGGAGGCGGGTGCGGGAGGGACAGGGGCCGGGGGTACGGCCGGGGGCCCGGAAGCCGGCCCGGGCACCGTGCCGTCGCCCGGTACCGTCCCGGTCCCGTTCTCCGTACCGGTGTCGGCCCGGCGCCGGGAACCGGCCCGTCTCCACCAAGCCGCCCTCGGTCCGGTGGGCTTCCCGTCGTCCATGCTCTCCCCGTTCTCGCCCGCGAACTGCCGGCTGGGCGGCGCCCGCGCGGGCACCCTGCCCGGAGATTCAACCAGGTTTGCGAATCAGCGGCAGGAGCGCACCGGCTCCGCGATCACCGGGCGTTGGCCACCGGGTGGGCGGGCAGGGACGCGACCCCCGAAGGGGGCGCCGGGGCCGGGGCCGAGTGCGGCATCGGCGGCAGGAAGCCATGGGGGGCGCCCAGGTGGAAGCCGAATCCCATGGGACGTATCACCGGAGGTGCCTTGAAGGCGGGGAAGGCCGGATAGGCGGCGTTCAACGCGGTGGGCGTGGGGCGGGAGGCCAGATTGAGCGGTACCTCCGGTTCGGCGGCGGTCCGGCCGACGACCCGCTCGTCGGAGCGGGTGGGGCCGAAGCCGCTGTTCCGGCGGCGCTCGTACTCGGCGGCCCGGGTCGTCGCCGCGGAGGTGCTGATACCGCTGCCGGTGCCCTGACTCGCGCCACCGACCCCGCCCGCGGCGACCGCGGTGCCGGTACCGGTGGTGGCGGCGGTGCGGACGGGCGTACCACTGCCGCCCGCGCCGCCGGAGCGCGAACCGGCCTGGGAGGAGCTGTCCGCGGGCATGGACCCGCCGAGGGCGATCGCGGCGAAGGAGACGGCGCTGGCGGCCGCGAACGCGAACCGGCGGCCGCGCCACACCGAGCGGTCGCCGTCCGGACGGCCGCCCTGGTGGGCCCCGGCACCGAAGCCGCCGAAGGCGCCGGATCCGCCGGGGAGGTAGCCCACGGGCGCCGGCCGACGTCCGGGGGACCGGCCCGCGGTCGGCAGCGGCGTACCGAAGAGGGTGTCCTGGCCGCGGCCGCCCCCGAAGGGACCTCCGCGGTCGTCGTCCCGGCCGGGACCGCCGGGACCGTCGGATCCGGGCAGCCCGGGACCCGCCGGCAGCCCCTGGAGCCGGGCGAGCAGCCCGGCCGAGGGCGGTGGCGGCGCGGTCCTGGCGAAGACGTCCTTCAGCATCCGCTGGGCGTCCGCCTCGGCCTTGCAGCGGGGGCAGGTCGCGAGATGGGCCAGCACCCGGTCACGGGCGTCATGGGTCAGCTCGCCGTCCACGAGAGCGGCGAGCCGGTCCCCGAGATGGTGCTCGGCCGGGGAGTGCGCGGGCCGGGAGGAGTGCCCGGCCCAGGGGCCTCTCGGCTGCGAGGGCCGGGAGAAGTGGGAGGTGGGGCCTGATCCGCTCACGCCGTGCCGCCCTCCCCCACGAGCCCGACGGCGCCCGCGAGGGCGCGCTGCTGCCCGGCACGGGCCTCGGGCGAGCGGTGCTTCAGGGCCTTGCGCAGATGGGAGCGGCCGCGGTGGATCCGGCTGCGGACCGTACCGAGCTTCACGCCCAGGGTCGCGGCGATCTCCTCGTACGACAGGCCCTCGATGTCGCAGAGCACCACGGCGGCCCGGAACTCGGGCGCCAGGGTGTCCAGCGCCTGCTGGACGTCCGCGTCGAAGTGGGTGTCGTTGAAGACCTGCTGGGGGGAGGGCTCACGGCTGGCGAGCCGCTCCGCCGCGTCGTCCCCGAGGGAGTCGAAGCGGATCCGCTGCTTCCGGCGGACCATGTCGAGGAAGAGATTGGTGGTGATGCGGTGGAGCCAGCCCTCGAAGGTCCCCGGCGTATAGGTGGAGAGGGAGCGGAAGACCCGGACGAACACTTCCTGGGTCAGGTCTTCGGCGTCGTGCTGATTGCCGGTGAGACGGTAGGCGAGGCGGTAGACGCGACCACTGTGCGTGCTGACGATCTCCTCCCACGAGGGCGGCGTCCACGCCTGCGATTCCGCATCCGATGCGAAGGTCGCGGTGGCGGCTGCGGTGGTGGTGGCGGTGGAACGGTCAGCGGTGTCGGTCACAGATTTCGGCTCACCCGGTGACCTGGCGAGGAAACGACGCAGCGCTCCCCGACGATCCGCAGGTGCAGCCGCACCTCCCCTATCGGCTCTGGTGGTGTCCAGCGGAGCCCCTACCATAGCCACCTCGCCCGTTAGCTCCGGATAAGAATCTTTACGCGAATTTGGGTACCGCACCCGCCGAAGGCTCGCTTCCATCCGGTCCCCCTACTCCCGCCCGGCCGGGAGTCCTTAGTACGGCAACGGTCTTCTCGGTGCTTCCGGCCCCTGCCGGCTCTTCCCGTTCTTCCCGCTCTTCCAGGAGCCCCCGGCTTCCGGATTCCGGCGTTTCCCCGGGAATCCGCGGACTCCCCCGTTCAACGAACGGTCCCATCTGCGGGTTCCCGGCTCCAGCGGATACAGTCAACGTCGCGTTCAACTACGGGGACAGGAGAGGCCCATTACCGCCAACCGGCAGACGAGCTGGGCGTTCGCCGATGCCTTTGTCGCCGAGGATGAACCGCTGCGCTGGGCCCGCGACCGGGCCCGGGAGTCGGGCGTCCCCTCGGTGTCACCGGGCACCGGTGCCGCGCTGCGCCTGCTGGCCGCCACCGCGGACGCGAAAGCCGTGGCGGAGATCGGTACGGGGGCCGGTGTCTCGGGGATCTACCTCCTGCTCGGTATGCGGCCCGACGGCGTCCTGACGACCGTGGACCCGGAGCCGGAGCGGCAGCAGTTCGCCAAACAGGCTTTCCGGGAGGCGGGATTCACCGGAAACCGCGCCCGCTTCATACCCGGGCGCGCCCTCGATGTCCTGCCGCGTCTCGCGGACGGCGGGTACGACCTGGTGTTCTGCGACGGCGACCGGCTGGAGTACCTCGACTACCTCGCCGAATCGCTGCGACTGCTGAGGCCGGGGGGGCTGGTGTGCTTCGAGGGCGTCTTCGCCCGGGGCCGTACGGTCGACTCCGCGGCCCAGCCCGCCGAAGTGCTGCGCCTGCGCGAGTTGCTGCGCGCGGTCCGCGAGAGCCCGGATCTCCTGCCGTCGCTGCTGCCGGTCGGAGACGGTCTGCTGTGCGCGGCCCGGCGGGCCTGAGCCGTACCGGCCGCGTACCCCCACCCGGATGCCGCGTACCCGACCCGGATTCGGACCCGGGCCACGGGCTCGGGCACGGGCATGGGCATGGGCACGGGTAGGGGCGCAGACACCGGCACGGGCATGGTCACGGTCACGGGTATCGGCACCGGAAGGCATACGGAACGCGGTAGCCGGTAACCGTCCCGGGCTTCGCACGGCCGTCTTTTCCCGGAACGGGATCGATCCCGTTCCGGGAACGCATTCCGCGCCGGCTCCGGGAAGACGTAACGGCGATCGGCTAAACGGGAAACGCGGAAAGCCGATTCCCGGGCCGGCCGGTCGGCCACCGGAACCGGCCCCGGACACACCACCGCCCCGGCGCCGTAGCGCGCCGGGGCGGTGGTCAGGGTCGGTGAACGGTCGGACGCCTCAGCCGACGACCTTCTTCAGGGCGTCGCCGAGCGCGTCGGCCTCGTCCGGTGTCAGCTCGACGACAAGCCGACCGCCGCCTTCGAGCGGAACGCGCATGACGATGCCCCGCCCCTCCTTGGTCACCTCGAGCGGGCCGTCGCCCGTCCGCGGCTTCATGGCCGCCATGCTCGTTCCCCTTCCTGAAACCAGCTCATCGTCTACCGACCGGCACCCAGGCGGGAGCCCATCACGGCATCGAACACATTGCTTCCAGGTCATTATCCCGCATGGCGGGACCCGATGACCAACATCAGTCGGCATCGCTTGGGCAACACACATTCTCAAAACCACCCAATTCGGCGATCCGCGCCATGGAGATCTCCGGTAGTTCCCCGGGCGCCGCACCGCCGTCCGCGGATCCCGGGGAAGACGGTCCGGCGGCCGGCGCGGATTTTCTTTGAGACAGGTCACAGCCCACGGCCCTGTTCCCGGCGATCTCCGCCATGCTGAGCTGACCCGGTCGCGGCACCGTCCGCGACACCGAGCGACACCACCACCGACGAGCCGAGATGCCGCAAAGGGGACCCCGCCATGGCCGACTCCGTGCTGTACGACGTGACCGACGGACTCGCGACGATCACGCTCAACCGGCCCGATGCCATGAACGCGCTGGACATCGAACTCAAGGTCGCCCTCCGGGAGGCCGTCCGCACGGCCGCCGACGACGGGGACGTACGGGCGGTACTGCTCACCGGCAACGGCCGCGCCTTCTGCGTAGGGCAGGACCTCAAGGAGCACACGGCGCTGCTGGCCCGGGACGCCGAGACCGGCGACCGGAGCACCATGACCACCGTGCGTGAGCACTACAACCCCGTCGTCGCCGCCCTGGCCGGCATGCCGAAGCCGGTGGTGGCCGGGGTGAACGGGGTCGCGGCGGGCGCCGGACTCGGCTTCGCGCTGGCCGCGGACTTCCGGGTGGTCTCCGATGCCGCGTCGTTCACCACGGCCTTTGCCGCGGTCGGGCTGACCGCGGACTCCGGGGTGTCCTGGACCCTGCCCCGGGTCGTCGGCCCCGGCCGCGCCGCCGACCTGCTGTTCTTCCCCCGCACGGTCAGCGCGTCGGAGGCGTACGAACTGGGGATCGCCAATCGGCTGGTCGCCCCCGAGGCTCTCCTGAACGAGGCCCGTTCGGTGGCCCGCGCCCTGGCCGACGGTCCGACCCTGGCCTATGCGGCGATCAAGGAGTCCCTGGCCCACGCCGCTTCGCACTCCCTGGTGGAGACGCTCGCCAAGGAGGACGAGCTGCAGACCCGGGCGGGCGGGTCGGACGACCACCGCGACGCGGTCGCCGCGTTCGTCGCCAAGCAGAAGCCGGTCTTCCGCGGCCGGTGACCGGACCACGGGCGGGACAGGGCGGACCGGGCGGTGCAAGGGCGGTGGGCGGCCGGAACGGACCGCCCTCAGCCCCGGGCCACACAGCCCGCCAGATGGTCGTCCACCAGCCCGCACGCCTGCATCAGGGCGTAGGCGGTGGTCGGCCCGACGAATCGGATGCCCGCCTTCTTGAGCGCCTTCGCCAGCGCCGTGGACTCGTCGGTCACCGCGGGGACGTCCGCGACCGTCTCGGGGGCCGGGCGCCCCGCCGGATCGGGGGCGTGGGACCAGATCAGCCGGTCCAGATCGCCGGGTGCCCAGCCCGCCAGGGTCCGGGCATTGGCGAGGGTGGCGTCGACCTTGGCCCGGTTGCGGATGATCCCCTCGTCGGCGAGGAGCCGCTCCCGGTCGGCGTCGGTGAAGGCGGCGACCTCGGCGATACGAAACCCGGAGAAGGCGCGCCGGAAGCCCTCCCGGCGGCGCAGGATCGTGAGCCACGAGAGGCCGGACTGGAACGCCTCCAGACAGAGCCGCTCGAACAGCTCGTCGTCCCCGTGGACCGCGCGGCCCCATTCCTCGTCGTGATAGGCCACGTAGTCGTCGGTGGAGAGTCCCCAGGGGCAGCGGAGGCGTCCGTCGGGCCCGGCCAGCGGACCGCCGGCCGTCATCGGCCCCGCTCCTTCGCACCCGTGAGGTCGTCGGCCGTGACGTCGTCGGGCCCGGGGGTGTCTCCGACGGGCTCAGCGGGTTCGGTGGACTCGGCGGGGTCGGCGGGCTCAGGGCGCTCGGCACGCTCGACAGGCTTGACGGGTTCGGTGACGACGCCCGCGCCGTCGTCCGCCGCGATCTTCACCAGGGACACCGCGTCGACCGGTGTGCCGTTGGCCCGGCCGGTCACCACCGGCGACTCTCCACCGCCGGTCGCCCGCGCCTGGGCCAGCGCCGACTCCAGTCCGGCGATCCGCGCGTCCCGCTCGGCCAGCTCGGCCCCGAGCCGGGCGAGCGCGTCGTCCACGTCCGCCATCCGATAGCCGCGGAGGCCGACCGGCAGCCGGAGCGCCTCCACATCCGCCCGCCCCACCGGCCTGGTCAGCGGCAGCGGGTCCACCAGCCGCTCCGGCGCCGCCTCGGGCAGTGCGGCGCTGTCCCCGCCGCCGAGCACGGCGAGCGTGACCGCTCCGACGACCACGACCATCGCGATCAGCAAGAACAAGAACACGTGCGTCCCTTCCCGGCCCCTTGGGCAATGCGTGCAATGCGTCAGGTGCTGATCGTGCCACGCCGGTGTGACGGTTAGGGTCACAGCTGGACGACGCGAGGAGGAAAACCGCTGATGCTGCGGCTGGGAGAGCGCGAGTTCGACGCGCGGGAGCCGGTGATCATGGCGATCGTGAACCGTACGCCGGACTCCTTCTACGACCAAGGCGCCACGTTCCGCGACGAACCGGCGCTCGCCCGGGTCGAGCAGGCCGTCGCGGAAGGCGCGGCGATCATCGACATCGGCGGGGTGAAGGCCGGTCCCGGCGACGAGGTCACCGCCGACGAGGAGATCCGCCGGACGGTCGGCTTCGTCGCCGAGGTACGGCGGCGCTTCCCGTCGGTGGTGATCAGCGTCGACACCTGGCGCCACGACGTCGGCGCCGCGGTGTGCGAGGCGGGCGCCGATCTGCTGAACGACGCCTGGGGCGGGGTGGACCCGAAACTGGCCGAGGTCGCCGCCCGGTACGGCGCGGGCCTCGTCTGTACGCACGCGGGCGGCGTCGAGCCCCGGACCCGGCCGCACCGGACCGCGTACGACGATGTGATGGCGGACATCCTGCGGGTGACCGTGGGGCTCGCCGAGCGCGCGGTGGCCCTGGGGGTCCGGCGCGACGGCATCATGATCGACCCGGGTCACGACTTCGGGAAGAACACCCGCCATTCCCTGGAGGCCACCCGCAGGCTCGGGGAGATGGCCGACACCGGCTGGCCCGTGCTGGTGTCCCTGTCCAACAAGGACTTCGTCGGCGAGACCCTCGACCGCCCGGTCAAGGAGCGGCTGATCGGCACCCTGGCGACGACCGCCGTCTCGGCCTGGCTGGGCGCGCGGGTGTACCGGGTCCACGAGGTGGCGGAGACCCGGCAGGTGCTGGAGATGGTGGCGGCGATCGCCGGACACCGGGAGCCCCGGGTGGCGCGGCGCGGCCTGGCGTGACCCGGCGGACACGGGGGTACGGGCGGGGCCGCCCCGCCCGCGCCCGTACCCGTACCCGTACCCGGGTGAGTGTCCGTACCCGCGTCCGTACCGGTGTCCGGGCCGCCGTCGTCAGCGGGCGGTCTCCTTGGTGACCAGGGCCACGGCCTCGTCCACGTCGTCCGTGACGTGGAAGAGCAGCAGATCGCGTTCGGACGCCTTGCCCTGGGCGACGATGGTGTCCCGCAGCCAGTCGACGAGCCCGCTCCAGTAGGCGCTGCCGAAGAGCACGATCGGGAAGCGGGTCACCTTGCCGGTCTGGACCAGGGTGAGCGCCTCGAACAGCTCGTCGAGGGTCCCCAGGCCGCCGGGGAGCACCACGAACCCGGAGGCGTACTTCACGAACATCGTCTTGCGGACGAAGAAGTAGCGGAAGTTCACCCCGATGTCGACATGCGGGTTGAGCCCCTGCTCGAACGGCAGCTCGATACCGAGGCCGACGGAGACGCCCCCGGCCTCGCGCGCGCCGCGGTTGGCCGCCTCCATCGCGCCCGGGCCGCCGCCGGTGATCACCGCGAAGCCCGCGGCGACCAGCGCCTCGCCGATCCGGATCCCCGCCTCGTACTCGGGGGTGTCCCGCGGGGTCCGCGCGGAGCCGAAGACGCTGATCGCGTTCGGCAGTTCGGCGAGCGCGCCGAAGCCCTCGACGAACTCGGACTGGATCCGCATGACCCGCCAGGGGTCGGTGTGCACCCATTCCGAGTCGCCCTCGGTGTCCAGCAGCCGCTGGTCGGTGGTGCCGGGCTGGACCTGGTCTCTGCGGCGCAGCACCGGACCCTGCCGCTGCTCCTCCCAGCCGCGGTCACCTTCCGAGTTGCCCATGGACGTGCTCCCTCCGCCGGACGTCCGCGCCGCGGACGTCGTCGTTGGTCGTTGCTCGATCAAGCGTAGGTCGTCGGGCGACGGTTCACCGGTGTCGTCGCCCGACCTTCATCAGGTGGTCGGCCGATGGTTCGTCACAGGACGTCGGCCGCCCTCAGGACATCACCCGGAGTTCAGCCGGACGTCAGCCATTCGCGCAGCCGCTCCTCGCAGTGGGTGATCCGGTCCACGGCCACGCGTTCGTCGCGCTTGTGGGCGAGGAGCGGGTCCCCCGGGCCGTAGTTGACCGCGGGTACGCCGAGCGCGCTGAACCGGGCGACGTCGGTCCAGCCGAACTTGGGCCGGGCGGTCCCGCCGACGGCCTTCATGAACGCGGCCGCCGCGGGGTGGTCGAGTCCGGGCCGGGCGGCGCCGCTGTGGTCGTCCACGGTGAAGTCGGTGACGCCGCAGTCGGCGAAGACCTCCCGGACATGGTCCAGGGCCTGGTCACCGGTGAGGTCGGGGGCGTAGCGGTAGTTCACGACGACCGTGCACTCGTCGGGGACGACATTGCCCGCGACGCCGCCCTCGATCCGGACCGCGTTCAGTCCTTCGCGGTATTCGAGGCCGTCGACGACCGGCCGGCGCGGCTCGTAGGCCGCCAGCCGGGCGAGGATCGGCGCGGCGGCGTGGATCGCGTTGGACCCCATCCAGCTCCGGGCGGAGTGGGCGCGCTCCCCGGTGGTGCGGAGGTGGACGCGCAGGGTGCCCTGGCAGCCGCCCTCGACCTCGCCGTCGGAGGGTTCGAGGAGTACGGCGAAGTCGCCCGCCAGCCAGTCGGGGTGGGCGTCGGCGACCAGGCCGAGGCCGTTGAGGTCCGCGGCGACCTCTTCGTTGTCGTAGAAGACGAAGGTCAGGTCGCGGTTGGGCTCGGGGACGGTCGCGGCGATCCGCAGCTGTACGGCGACGCCCGCCTTCATATCGCTGGTGCCGCAGCCCCACAGGACGCCGTCGGAGTCGAGGCGGGACGGCACGTTGTCGGCGATGGGGACGGTATCGATATGTCCGGCGAGTACGACCCGCTCGGCCCGGCCGAGCCCGGTCCTGGCGACGACGTTGTTGCCGTACCGGTCGACGGTGAGGTGCGGCAGGGTGCGCAGCGCCTGCTCGACCGCGTCGGCGAGGGGTTTCTCCGCACCGCTCACGGAGGGGAAATCGACGAGGGCGGCGGTGAGGGCGGGGCCGTCGAGCCGGAGATCGAGCATGGTGGGGCGCATGTTCCCGACCCTACCGGCGGTCGGTGCGGGAACGGCGCCCGTCCCTCGGTGGCGCGATCCGGCGCACGCCGGTAGCTCTCGACAGGGGCGTGCGTGCCGGGCATCGGCCCGGCCCCACGGGCCCTCCGCCGAGCCGGGGCCGGATCGCCGTACTCCCTAGTACGGTGTGCCTGTGTCCGAAACCGCCTCCTCCGTCCCGTCCCGGCGTCGTCGGCTCACGCGGCTCGCCGCCGGATGCGCCGTGCTCGCCGCGTCGATCGGCTATGTCGTGGCCCAGCAGTCCACCGGGTCGGGCGCCCCGGGCTGCACGGTCCGCGCGGCCTCGGGCGGCGGACCGGTGTACGAGCTGAGCAATGAGCAGGCGGCGAACGCGGCGACCATCTCCGCGGTGGGCACCACCCGCGGTCTGCCGTCGCGCGCGGTCACGATCGCGCTGGCCACGGCGCTTCAGGAGTCGGCGCTGCGGAATATCCGGCACGGCGACCGGGACTCGCTCGGACTGTTCCAGCAGCGGCCGTCGAAGGGCTGGGGGACCGCCGAGCAGATCATGGACCCGGTGTACTCGGCCGGGAAGTTCTACGACGGCCTCGTCGAGGTCCCCGGCTATTCACGGCTGCCGCTGACGGTCGCCGCGCAGAAGGTGCAGCGGAGCGGTTTCCCGCAGGCGTACGCGAAGCACGAGCCGAACGCGGCGCTGCTGTCGGCGGCATTGACGGGCCGGGCGGGCGCGGCCCTGCGGTGTGTTCCGGGCGGTGACGGGGAGGCCGGTGATCCGGCCCGCGTACGGTCCGAGCTGGTACGGGCGTTCGGCCCCTCGGTACTGCCGAAGGGCGCGGCGGGCGCCGGTACGGAATCGGCGCGGGGCGGCGGCGAGGACGGGGCCGCGGTCGTGACCGTGCCGGTACGGGCGTCCGGCGCGGGCGGCCGTACGGAAGGCGGTCCCGCCCGGACGGCGGCGTCCGGCACCGGCACCGGCACCGGCACCACCGACACCACCGGCACCGCCGACGGCGACCGGCGGCGGGCCGACGAGCGGAGCGACGACCGCGGCTGGGAGGTGGCGCACTGGGCCGTGGCCCGCGCCGAGCGGCTGCGGATCGCGGAGGTCTCGTACGACGGCCGGCTCTGGCGGGCCGGGGAGTCCGGCGGCGGCTGGCGCGAGGGCGAGGTCAAGGAGCCCGGCCGGACGGCGGGCGGCGAGGTCCGGATCCGGCTCGCACACTGAGGCGACCGTTCACCCTCCGGAGGAACGTACGGCCATCACTCCCATGGCCGCGCCCCCCTGCGTACCACCACCCCCTCCACTCCCCCGAATCCCTTGGGCCCTTTGGGCAGTGACGGTTCGGCGGGCGATCGGGCCGGGTGGCATTTGCCCGCTTTCCCGCAGGGCTGATTATGCGATGCATTACGAACTCTTTACTCCGGCAGACCGCAACTTCCCCCGCCCTCGGAGCTGTTGTCACGGCGGAACACCCCTTGCCCCCTCGTCTCAAGGAGCATCATGTCCCTCCCCCTGACCCGCCGGATCGCCCGCGCCGCCCTGCTCATCGCGGCCGGCGCAGCCCCCGTGGTCGGTGCGGCCGGGTCCGCGAGCGCCGTCGATCTCGGCCAGGCCGCCCCGGTCGCGGGGCTGACCGCCCTCGACGCCGACGGCGTGAGCACCACCGTCGACGGTGCCGCGCGGCAGACGACCGAGCTGGCGGGCGGCGCCGGTGGCGACGCCGTCCGGCAGACCGTCCCCGCCGCGGGCAAGGCGCTCGGCGGCGCGAGCCGGGCCGCCGCGCCCGCCGCCGAGGAGACCGCGGGCGAGGCCGCGGGCAACGCGGGCGGACTGCTCGGCAAGACCGCCGACGGTGCCGCCAAGTCGCTGGGCGACAGCGGTCTGACCGCGGGCTCCCTGGAGGGCGGCCTGCCCACCGAGGCCCTGCCGATGGAGGGCCTGACCTCGGGCGGTCTGCCCGTCGAGACGCTGCCGACCGGCGGTGTGCCGCTGATGGGCTGAGGCCCGGCGACGGTGGATCGGCCCGGCACGCGACGGGCCGTGACACGGGCGAAGGGGCAAGGGGGTGGCGAGCG